>NZ_JBLODY010000016.1:0-63372 GCF_047785625.1 Solidesulfovibrio sp. C21 | reverse complement strand
CGGGGGGTTAAATTTTTCTTAACAAATTTTCCCCCCCGGCCCCCCCTTCCAAAGACTTCCAATAGTAACAGGTTGTTATCCGTACAGCATCTGTTACGATAGAAATTTTAGGAAGGGGAGAGCGCGAGAGGGGAGAACCCTTTTTAAAGGTTTTCCCCTCTCGCACCCTCTTCTCCAAAAATTCTTTCTGCTTATCCGACGAGCATAACGCCGTCTTCGCCGTCGAGTTCAGCCACGGCCACGTCCACGTGTTCGCCGGGTTCGGTATGCACGCGCTTGCCGAAGTAGTCGGCCTGGATGGGCAGTTCGCGGTGACCCCGGCGGTCGATGAGCACGAGCAACTCCACCCGGTTGGGCCGGCCGTAGTCGAGCAGCGCCTCCAGGGCGGCCCGGATGGTGCGGCCGGAAAAAAGCACGTCGTCGATGAGCACCACGTTTTTCTCGGCCAGGGAAAACGGGATGTGCGACGGCCCGACCTGCGGCTGGACCTCGCTGTTGGTCCAATCGTCGCGGTACAAATTGATGTCGAGCTTGCCGAGGGGCACGTCACAACCGGCCCGGGCGTCGATAAGCGCCTTGAGCCGCGTGGCCAGTTCCGCCCCACGGCGCTGGATGCCGATGAGGGCCAGCCCGCAACCGGGATCGTGGTGCTCGATGATTTCGAAGGCCAGCCGTTCCAAAGTGCGTCGCACCTCGCCGGCGGTCATCAGCTTTTTCGGTTTCGTCACGGCGTCCCTCCACCCTTTTCCGGAAAATACCCCACGGGCCCGCCGCTGGCAATCGCAGGAGCGATCGTCAGGCCGCAACGGGTGTCCCGTGGCCCCCGTGCGGCTCGAAAAATGCGTTAACATCCCCTCATGATTCCAGCTTGTTGTGTCGCCCCATCGGAGGAGCCGGCCAGAGGCCTCGGATCGAGGCAAAAGCTTGCTATTTGACTTTCCGATCGCTCATGCTTAGTTGCATTGAACGCGTATTTTCCCAGGAGGATTCCATGGTCGAATTGACGGAAAGCGCAAAAACCCAGCTTGATGGGTATTTTGCGGAAAAAGAAAAAAGTCCCATCCGCATTTATCTTTCCTCGGGCGGTTGAAGCGGCCCAAGGCTTGCGCTGGCTCTGGATGAGCCGCGCGATACGGATGAGGTCACCGAGGTTTCCGGTTATACGTTTGTCATTGAAAAGGACCTGGTGGAAAAAGGCGCCCCGTTTTCGGTCGACATGACCTACATGGGGTTCGCGGTCACCTCGCGCCTGGAAGTCGGGGGCGGCGGCGGTTGCGGCTCCTCGTGCTCGGGCGGCTCCTGCTCCACGGGCGGCTGATTTCCCGGACGGGAGATCCATAGGAAATCACCGGAGCCTGGGCCCTTGTCCCATTGACCAGGCTTATTTGACAATCCCATCTCCGGTGATTACCCCTTTGAAATCTCGCGTCCTGGAGGTTCGCATGGTTTCTTTGACGGATACGGCACGCGCCGAACTCGACAATTACTTCGCGGACAAGCAAAAGTCCCCTATTCGCGTGTACCTCAACAAGGGAAGCTGCTGCGGTCCTTCCCTGACCCTTGCCCTGGACGAAGCCCGCGAAAACGATGACGTTTTCGACTTGAGCGGCTACACCTTCGTCGTGGAAAAGGAACTGATGGCCCTGGCCAGCCCCATCACCGTGGACATGACCGACTACGGATTTTCCGTCTCCTCGAGCCTGCAGCTCGGCGGCGGTTCCTGCGGCGGCGGTTCCTGCGGCGGCGGTTCCTGCGGCAGCGGCGGTTCCTGCTGCAGCTAGCCTTGGCCTTGCCACAACGCATTCCCGAAGGGCCGGTCCTGCCGGCCCTTTTTTTTGCCCGACGCGGCGTCGGTTGACACCCCCGGACCGGCCCCGCTAGTATCGCCGCCATGGAAACAGCCGACAGTGCCGCCTTCGCCGTGACCGATGCCGCCCTTTCCGCCTTATCCCTCAATTTCAGCGACAACCGACCGCCTTGCCTGCGCGTGTTCCTCTCCTTCCTGAGTGAAAGCGGTCCCCGGTTGGAGTTGTCCCTGGACGCGCCGACCGGCGACGACGCCACCTTCACGGTGGAGGGCTGGCAATTCGTGGTGAACCGGCAGTTGTGGCTGCAAGCCGCGCCGTTGACCGTCGACTGCGACGAGCAGGGTTTCCAGATCCGCTCCAGCCTGGATTTCACCGAAGCCGGTGGCTCCTGCGGCGGCTCCTGCTCCCATCATTGATGCCGACGCCCTTGCCGGTCGTTGCGATGCCGCGACCGCTTGCGGCGCTGCCGCTTGCTCTTTTTTCTTTTTCCCATGCGCCGCTCCGGCACCACGTTGTCGCCAGTTTCTCGCTAGTTTTTTTGGTATTTTTTGACGTACTTGGTTGGCGGTAGGTCGCGACCGTGGCGTATTGACCCGCTTTTTACGCCTTTTCCACCAAGTCCCGGTTGGCCACGCCTTGCCAAGTTCGTTGGCTTTTACTACTATTCAAATTGGTTGGCGCTATGCAAAGGAGTCCTCATGCCCGGCAAGATTCTCATTGTCGATGATGAGGTGCATATTCGTATGCTCCTCGAGCAGACGCTTGAAGAGCTGGAGGAGGAGTGCGGCGTTGAGATCCTTTCCGCCCAGAACGGCGAGGAAGGACTTGCCGTCATCCAATCCGAAAAGCCCGACGTGGTCTTCCTGGACATCATGATGCCCAAGCTCAACGGCTACGAGGTCTGCCAACGCGTCAAGGAAGACCCCGCCATCACCGACATCGGCATCGTGCTGCTCACGGCCAAGGGACAGGAAGTCGACCGCCGCCAGGGCATGGAACTGGGCGCAAGCCGTTACATGACCAAGCCCTTCGATCCCGACGAGGTCCTGCGCGTGGCCAAGGAACTGCTGCATCTCGACGCCTGCTGATACGGCCTGTCCATGATCACGCTGCGCCGGCTGCTCAAAAAAAAGACATTGGGTCCGGTGCTTAACCGGGCAGCGCTGCTGCTTGGCCCCGGCTGGCAGGTGACGCTCTGCGAAAACGCGCCAGAAACAGCCGATTTTGCCTACTGCCAAGCGCTGCGCATCGAGCAAGAGCCCATCGGCTATCTTGTCGTCACCCCGCCGGTGGAGGCCCCGCCAAGCCCCCCGGAAATCGCCCGCCTGCCCGAACTCATCCGCTTTATCGCCGAAACGCTGGAAACCCTGCTTGTCGGCGAGGCCGTCAAACGCAGTCTGGCCGCCGAAACCCTCGGCAAGTACCGCGAAATTTCCCTGCTGCACCGGGCCACCCTCGGCCTCAATGGCTCGCTGCGTCCCCGTGACGTGGCCCAGGCCCTGCTCGACGAGTGCCGCTTTGGCGAACTGCCGGCCCTGTCCGGCATGGTGTTTTTGCAGCCGCCCTCCTCGGACATCTTTATCCCCGTCTGCTCCTTTGGCAACGTTACCGCCACGCGTCTGGCGGCCATCGCCGACTCGACGCTTTTTTGGGACATCGCCCGCAGCCAGAAAGGGGAAATCGTCAACGAGCTCGGCAGCGACAGGCGCTGGCACGACGAAGCGGACCTGCCCTCCCTGCTCCTTTGTCCGCTGGTCGCATCCAGCCGGTGCGTGGGCATGCTGGCCCTGGCCGGCACCCCGGGCGTGCGCTTCGAGGCCAGCCACCTCCAATACGTCGGGACGCTGGCCACCGTGGCCGGCATCGCCCTGGGCAACGCCCTGCATTTCGATGCGGTCCAGGCGCTTATAAATTCCCTGATGCAGGCCCTGGCCACGGCCATCGACGCCCGCGATCCCTTTACCGCCGGCCACTCCCAGCGCGTGGCGCGCCTCGGTGTTGCTTTGGCCAAAGCCGTCCATCACGATACGGAATTTTTCGCCGAAGTGACGTACACCCCAAGCGATCTGGAAGAACTGCTCTATGCCGGGCTGCTGCACGACGTCGGCAAGATCGGTATTCGCGAGGAAGTGTTGACCAAGGCCACGCGCCTTTCAGCCGGAACCATGGCGGTCATCGGCCAGCGCCTGGCCCTGGAGGCGCTCGTTACCGGCCGGGACAACGAGGCGGAATTCGAAGCGCTTTCGCGCATCAACGCGGCCGACGGCATCTCCCGCGAGGACGCGGCCCTGGTCGCGGCCGTGGGCGCCAGGAGCGTCACCGTGGGCAAGACGCGACTGGAGCTTTTAACGGAGCGGGAAATCGCCTGCCTGCTCATCCCCAGGGGCAACCTCACCCCCGAGGAACGCCGGGAAATCGAGCGCCATCCGGCCGAGTCCCACCGGATCCTGAGCCACATCCCCTTTCCCGGGAACATGGGGCGGCTCTTGTCCATCATCTCCCAGCACCACGAACGCCTGGACGGCTCGGGCTATCCCGGCGGGCTCAAGGGCGGGGAGATCCTGTTGCAAAGCCGCATCATCGCCATCGTGGACATCTACGACGCCATCACCATGGCCCGGCACTACAAGCCGGCCCTGCCCCGTGAAAAAGCCCTGGCCATCCTGTGGGCCGAAGCCCGGGCCGGGCGCATCGACACACGGCTGGTGGAACTGCTCGAACGCCACATCGACACGATCGAGCGTGATTGCGAATGCTTAAGCGGCCATGTGGATCTGTCGGAATACCTTGATCAGGAAACGGTCCCGGCAGCAACCGGCGGGGACTGAGATCGCCGGCCGGCGGCAAGACGCGCCGATTACAGCGTGGCTTTATCCACCACGGCGGCGGTCAGCTCCGCCTCGGCCGCGATCTTGCCATCCACGGTCGCCTCGGCGCGCATCCGGCAAAGCGCCATCCGGCGCTTCAAGTCGAAGCAGCGCAGCACGACCTGGTCCCCCGGCGTCACCGGCCGGCGGAACTTGGCTTTTTCCACGCCCGTGAACATGAAGATGCGGTCCCCGAGCGGTCCTTCCAGGGTCTTGGACACCAGAATCCCGCCCGCCTGGGCCAGGGCTTCCAGGATCAGCATGCCCGGCATGACCGGCACGCCCGGAAAATGTCCCTGGAAAAACGGCTCGTTTATGGTCACGTTCTTGATGGCCGTAATGGAAACCCCGGGATCGTATTCGAGCACGCGGTCGACCAGAAGAAACGGGTAACGGTGGGGCAACAGATCGAAGATCTCGGTAACGGCGATCGCGCCGCCGGGGGTGGCCGTCATGGCGCCCTTCTCTCCTTGAGGTATGAAAAGGGCCGAAGCGCTGGCGCTTCGGCCCCTTGACCGTCCACAGCGTGACGGACTTTATTTGCTGCTGTCGAACTGGGCTCGAATCTGGGACGTCACGTCCATCTTGGGATCATAATACGGAACGCTGCGGGCTTCGAGGATGATGGTGTAGCCGTTTTTCGCAGCGTACGCGGCGACAACCTTCTGCAGGCGGTTTAAAAGCGGCTGCAACACGCCCTGCTGGGCCTGCTGCTCTTCCTGCTGGAGCTTGTTGCGGTCATCGAGGTACTTGCGGGCCTTGGCCTCGAAATCGGCCGCCTTGCTCTTCATGGCGTCCTGGGACAGGGCAACGCTCTTTTTCTGCAGTTCGTTCTGCATCTTCTTGAGGTCCTCGCCCTGGGCGGCAATGACCTTCTCCCGGGATTCGAACCGCGATTTGAGCCCGGACAGGGCCGACTTGCCGACGCTGGAATTGGACAGGGCGTCATCGAGGTTGATGATGCCGATCTTGCCCTGGGCAAACGCCGTCACCGGCACGACCAGAATGGCCAAAATGATCAAAACCCGTAACATACCGCCCATTACTCGACTCCTTGCTCGTTCCGTGTGTTTCGGGGGGCTGTTGCCCCCCGGTTCGTTAGCCCTGTTGCGGGTGTGGCCCAACGCGGCCTGATACGTCGCCTTCCCGTCGTTATGCGCAGACGATATCGTGGTCAGTTTTCTTAGAAGGTCTGCCCCATGGAGAAGCCGACCTGCGACGGTTGCAGGTTATGTTTCTCGGCATCGAGGCCGTAGCCGTATTCCACCCGGATGAGACCCAACGGCGAGTACCAACGGATGCCCGCGCCAACGCTCTTGTAGAAGTCGAAATCGACATCGTCGTAATTGCGCCAGGAATTACCGGCGTCGAAGAAGACGACACCGAGCAGGCCGTTGGATTTGCTGATGGGGAAGATGGTTTCAAAGTTGGTGAAAAACTCCGCCTTGCCGCCGATACGCTCATGGGTCCAGGGATCCTTGGGCGAGATCTTGTCGAGCTCGTAACCACGCACGTTGTTGATGCCGCCGAGGTAGAAGCGCTCGTAGACCGGGATGTCGCCGCCGGAGTTGGGGAACAGCACGCCGGCCTGACCGCGCCAGTGGAAGACGAGGTCAAGGGGCAACGGCTGGAAGAAGTTCGAGGTGAACATGGGCTTGACGAAGGCGTCGTCGCCACCCACCGCGCCGCCGGCGTATTCCAGGGACAAGGTGTTCTTGGTGCCCTTGGTCGGCTTGGTGGCGCTGTCCACGGTGTCGCGGTCGACTTCGGCATAGACCGAACTCGACCAGTGCCAGCCGGCCGACTGCTGGATCACGCTCGAGGAGTTCCAGTTGAGATGGTAGATGTGGTAGTGGTCCAGGCGATAATCCCAGGACAGCACGGTGTATTCGCCAAGGGGATAGGCAAAGCGGAGCTTGCCGCCGGTGGTGGTCTTCTTGAAGTCGTCGTACGCGCGGTAGACTTCGTAGACGTCCGCGCCCACGGCCAGGTTGGAGTCGTAGAGCCGCGGATTGGTGAAGGACAGGACACCCCGGCTGGACTTGCCGCTGAACATGCCCTGGAACTTGGCGTGGTAGCCCTTGCCGAAGAGGTTTTTCTCCTCGACCGAACCGCCGAAGAACACGCTGTCCGAAGTGGAGTAACCGGCACCGAGGCTGATCGAACCGGTGTTCTTGTCCTTGACCTTGACCTTGATGTCCACTTCGTTCGGATTGTCGGTGGGAACGGTCTCGATGTCGACCTTCTCAAAGTACTCGAGCTTGTCCAGGCGCTCGTTGGAACGCCGCAGCTTGGAGCCGGAGAAGAGGTCGCCGTCGGCGAGCTTGACCTCGCGGCGGACCACATTGTCGCGGGTCTTTTCGTTGCCCTCGATGGAAACGCGGCGCACGTAGACCTTGCGGCCCTTGTTGACCACGTAGACGATGTCGATGATTTTGGTGTCGGCATGCTTTTGCATGTCCACATCGGCTTCGGCGAAAGCGTAACCGTCGTCGGCGTAGAGCTCGGCCAGGGCGTTCAGGTCGTCGCGCACCACCGAACGGTTGAAGTACTCGCCTTTGGACGAAAGCTCGTCGAGCTTGATGCGGTCCATGAGCTTGGGCTCGTCGTAGAGCAGATCGCCGGAGAAGGACACCTTGCCGACCTTGTAGCGATCGCCCTCTTCCACCCGGAAGATGACGGTGATGCCGTCGTCGCCGTACACCACTTCGGGCTGGCCCACCTTGGCGTCCACGAAGCCCCGGTTGGCATAGTAGGCTTCAAGGGCGGCGGCGTCGCGCTCGAGCATCTCTTCCTTGAGCACGCCCGACCCGGTGATCCAGGACCAGAAATGGCGGGTGGAGGTGGCCAGTTCGGCTTTCAGGTCGCTGGGATCGATCTGCTTGGCGCCTTCGATCTTGACTTCCTTGATGTAGAGCTTCTTGGGCTCCTTGACGATGATATTGAGGCGGGCCACCCGGGGATCGGTCTGCTCCAGCTCGTAGGTGACCTCGGTCTTGTAGTAGCCCTTCTTGCTGTAGAGCTCGCGGATCTTGCCCAGGTCGTCGGCCAGCACCTTGAGGTTGAGGACGCCGCCGGCCTTGGTGCTCATGACCTCCAGGATGTCGTCCTTTTTCACGTCGCCGTTGCCGGTGACGCCGATGGCCTGGATGCGCGGTTTTTCCTTGACCACGAAGGTCAGCTTCTTGCCGCCCGGGACATTGTCCAGGCGCACCTGGACGTCATCGAAATAGCCCATGTCGAAGAGCTTTTTGATGTCCTCGTTGACGGCCTTGGGGTCGTAATTCTGGTTGACCTGGCTTTTGATCTTTAAAAGGACCACTTCCTTGTCGAGGATGGAGTTGCCTTCGACATCCACCTCGACAATGCGGTCCGTGGAGCCCACGGCCGAGACTTGGTTTTTGATCTTCTGGGCCAGATCGGCCGCGGCGGCATCGAGGCCCATGAGGTTCTTGGCCGTGGCGAAGACCGTGGCCGGAGCGCCGCCGGAGACCTTGGCCACGCGGGCGTCGAGGCTAATCGCCTCGCCCACCTTGGACATGCTGCCGTAGACCACATACTCGGCCTTGGCCGAGGCGGCCTGGCGACGGGCGGCGGCCGCGTCGTTGGCCGGGGTCGCGCCCTCGGCCACGGCGGCGACGCCATCGGCCTTGAGCTTGTCGATCAAAATACGGGGAAGGCTCTTTTGAACGGACTGCAGGGCGTCGGCCGCGTTGATCTCAAAGGGCAGCACCAGCACCTTTCCGGACTGGGCCAGGGCCTGCCCCACAGCCAACGCCACCAGGCAGGCCGCAAGGATGAGCCCCTTAAGACCGATACGTTTCATTGCTCGCATAGAGTTCTCCACCCTGCAGCTCCAGTCTCCGGCCCATGATGGCGGCCAGGTTATGGTTGTGCGTGACCACAACCAATGTCATGCCAAGCTCGGCGTTTAAGCGGGCGAGAACCTCGCCCACCTTGGCGCCTGTGGCTTCGTCCAGGTTGCCGGTGGGTTCGTCGGCCAGAAGAACGCCTGGCCGTAGCAGGACAGCACGGGCGATGGCCGCCCTCTGTCTCTCTCCCCCGGAAAGCGTTGTTACCCTGTGTCCGGCCCTTTCATCAAGTCCCACGAGCGATAAAGATGCCTTGGCCCTGTCAAAAGCTTCGCGCCGCGCGACGCCTGCGATAAGCGCCGGCATGGCCACGTTTTCCAGGGTCGAAAATTCCGGAAGCAGATGATGAAATTGAAAGACAAATCCGATTTCCCGGTTGCGCACGCGGGCCGCCTGCGCAGGCGTCAGCGCGGCCAGGTCCCGCCCGCGAAACCGGACCTCGCCGGAAGTGGGCCGATCCAGGGCCCCGAGCAGGTGCAGCAGCGTGGACTTGCCCGACCCCGACGCGCCGAGAATGGCCATGGAATCGCCGGCCGGGATGGTGAAATCCAGGTTTTTCAGGACCACGACCTCTTCGGCCGGCCCTTGATAGGCCTTTCGCACCCGGATCAATTCGTACAGCGGGGCGGCATCAGTCATGGCGCAACGCCTCCGCCGGTTCCAGGCGCGCGGCCTGCCGGGCCGGATACAGGGTGGCCAGAAAACACAGGGCCAGGGCCGTGACGCCGATGACGGTCAGGTCCGGCCAGTCCAGGCGCACGGGCAAGTGGTCCATGGGATAGACGTCGCCCGGAATCTTGATGAACTGGTATTTTTCCAGGGATAACGCCACGCCGAGTCCCAGGATGTAGCCGAGCGCCGTGCCCACCACGCCGATGATCGTGCCCTGGAGCATGAAAATATTGCGGATATTTTTCGCCGTGGCCCCCATGGACATGAGGATGGCGATGTCGCGGGTCTTTTCCATGACCAGCATGACGAGGGTCGTGATGATGGAAAACGAGCCCACCAGCACGATCATGACCAGGATCACGAACATGGCCGTCTTTTCCAGGTGCAGCGCCTTGAAAAGATTGCCGTTCATGTCGATCCAGGTGCGCACGTAGACCGGCGGCCCGCCCATGGCGTCGCGGACCTTGCCGACAAGCCGGGTCACCGCGTCGACGTCGGCCACCTTGAGCTCCAGGCCCGTGGCAATGTCGTGCTTAAATCCCAAAAGTTCCTGGGCGGCCGGGATGGTGACGTAGGCCAGGGTCGAGTCGTATTCGTACATGCCGGTCTTGAATAAGCCCCGGATGGTGAACGTCTTGACCTTGGGCGAAAATCCGGCCGCGCTTTCCTTGCCCGCCGGCGACATGAGATTGATGGTGTCGCCAAGCGACAGGCCCAGGCGGTCGGCCAGCTCGCGCCCCACGATGATGCCCGGGAAAAGCCCCGGCGTATCGAGATCGGTCAGCTTGCCCGCCACCATCTCGGCCGGCAGGGCCAGCACCTTGCCGGCCGAGGCCGGGTCCACCCCGCGCAGCACCACGCCCTTGACTCCGCGCGGGCTCGACAGCATGACCTCGGTATAGACGAAGGGCGTGGCCCCGAGCACACCGGGCACGGCCTCGACCTTCTTCATGTCGTCGCGATAATGGTGCAACGCCCCGCCGGCAACAGCCGCGACCATGTGGGCGTTGATGCCGAGGATCTTGTCGCGAAGCTCCGAGGAGAAGCCGTTCATCACCCCGACCACGACGATCAGGGACGCCACCCCGAGCCCCACCCCGAGGATGGAAATGAGCGAGATGACGGAGATGAAGGCCTGCTTCTGGCGGGCCAAAAGGTAGCGTTTGGCGATGAAGTATTCGAAACTCATGAACCCGGCGCGCCCTCGGGCCGCAGCAGCGGAAACAGGATCACCTCGCGGATGGAGGCCTGGTCGGTGAGCAGCATGACCAGCCGGTCGATACCGATGCCTTCCCCCGCCGCCGGCGGCATGCCGTACTCCAGCGCCCGTACGTAGTCGTCGTCCATGCGGTGGGCCTCGTCGTCGCCGGCTTCCTTTTCGCGGACCTGCTCCTCGAAACGCAGACGCTGGTCCACGGGGTCGTTGAGCTCGGAAAAGGCGTTGGCAATCTCCCGGCCGGCGATAAAAAGCTCGAAGCGGTCGGTGATGGTCGGGTCTTCGGTGTTGCGGCGCGACAACGGCGAAATTTCCGTGGGATAATGATAGATGAAATGGGGCTCGATAAGCTTGGGCTCGACGAAGATGTCGAAGAGTTTGGCCTGGACCTTGCCCAGCTTTTCGCCCTTGAGGACCTTTTCCCCGCTTTTTTCCACCAGCGCCTTGGCCGCGTCGAAGTCGTTATAGACGGCCGGATCGATGCCGCCGATGGTGGCCAGGGACTCGTGGAAGGGCACCCTGGCCCAGCCCGGGCCGAGATGGATGGGCTGGCCCTGGTACTCCACGGTATCGCTGCCGGTCACGGAACGGGCGAGGTGGCCGAAAAGCCGTTCGGTCAGGTCCATGAGGTCGTTGTACCGGGCAAAGGCCCAGTAGAACTCGCACATGGTGAATTCCGGGTTGTGGCGGGTGGAGACGCCCTCGTTGCGGAAGTTGCGCCCCACCTCGTAGACCTTCTCGAAGCCGCCGACGAGCAGGCGCTTGAGGTAGAGCTCCGGGGCGATGCGCATGTAAAGGCTCATGTCGAGCGCATTGTGGTGCGTGATAAAGGGCTTGGCCGTGGCGCCGCCGGGAATGGCCTGCATCATGGGGGTCTCGACCTCCATGAAGCCGGCGGTGTCCAGGAACGCGCGCAGTTCGCGCACGATCTTGGTGCGGGCCTTGAAAATCTCCACCGCCTTGGGCGTGACGATCAGGTCCACATAGCGCTGCCGGTAGCGCGTTTCCACGTCCTTGAGGCCATGGTACTTCTCGGGCAGCGGCCGCATGGACTTGGTGAGGAGCTTGACCTCGGCGGCATGCACGGTCAGTTCGCCGGTCTTGGTGCGAAACAGCTTGCCCGCAACGCCGACGATGTCGCCGATGTCGAACTTCTTGAAGGTGGAATAGGCGTCCGTGCCCAGGGTGTCGCGCTCGGCAAAGACCTGCAGCCGGCCCGAGGAGTCCTGGAGGGTGAAAAACGCCACCTTGCCGAAGGAGCGCAGGGCCACGATGCGGCCGGCCAGACGAAACGTCCGGTCCTGGGCCGCGAGTCCCGCCTCGTCGAGGGGCTCGTGGGCGGCGGCCACGACGCCGATCTCGTCGCCCTTCTCGAAGTCGTTGGGGTACAGCGGTACATCCGCATCGAGCAGCTGTACGGCCTTGGAGATGCGGTTTTTGAAGACCTCGTTGAGTTCATCGCGGGCGTCGAGGCTTTCGAGGAGTGGCCGGAAGTCTTCCACCCGCTTGGACTTGACCGGGAGCTTGTATTCTTTCTTGCGTGGCGCGTCAGTGCCCACGGGATTCTCCGTTGCTTGAGGGCGTTTCCCCGCCTATTTGGCGGGCAAGCGCATTTAGCTACGAGAAATGCGTGACGCCGTCAAGAACGGACCCCGCGCGGTCTTTGCCCGGATGACGCAAAAAAATCTTGACGCGGGCCGCCGATCATAATAGTCAGCTTCCTCGCTTCGCTGTTCCCCGGTAGCTCAATTGGCAGAGCGGGTGGCTGTTAACCACTAGGTTGGCGGTTCGAGTCCGTCCCGGGGAGCCAGAATATCCAGGGCGTCGGCCAAATCGGCTGACGCCCTTTTCTTTTTCTTCCGGATTTTCCCCCAATCGCCCCCCAATTTGAGAATTCGAGAGGCTGAAAGCGGGTAACGATTGCGGAAGTCAGCCCTTGGACTCCGGGCTGCCCCGGGATCAAAGCATACTTTTTTTTGTCCTAACCCACCCGGCCTGGGTTATCGCTCTTGGGGGACAAACGGGGACATCGTTGCCCATAGGGTAGAACCCTGGTAAAGGAAATTTGGTGGAGCCAGCCCTTGACAGAAAACCAGCGTGTATCAATTTAAGTTTTTGATAGAGGTCTTAGGGCACGGAAGTGCGGGCAAGGTAACGCTAGCAGTCGCCTCGAAGGTGAAAATAAAGCACCTAAAGGAGGAACTGCTATGATGAAGCTCGACGCTTTAGTGGTTGCGGGATGGATTGCCTTTGCTGTTGGAACGCTGTTGAAAGTTAAGTACGTATGGTGGGCATTTCCCTTCTTGGCGATTGCTAGAGCCTTGCCCTAAGCCCTCTATCATTTCCATAATTTTCCTAACAAGTTACTCGGCAAAACGAAAAGCGGCCCACCTCCACCAGGAAGGCAGGCCGCCCATGATCCGATTGCCGGAACTATGCGCTAACACATAGGGTGGTGCAGTACCTCCATGCCCCCTTCAGGGTCTTGACAGCGCCGCGCTTCGGCCGCGGCGCCCCAGGACCACGTAACACCCCGCGGCGAAAAGCACGGCGCACAGCATGGACGCCCCCATGGCCTTCCCGGGCGGGAGAAACCCGGCAAGCAGGGTGGGCATGGCGCTCGCGCCGGCCCCGATGAGCATCTGCAGGGAGTTTATGGCCCCGGACGCGGCCCCGGCCATATGCCCCCAGGGCCCGACAGCCTCGGCCATGGCGTTTGGCATGATCAGCCCGGAAAACCCCATAACGAGAAAGAGCAGGGGCAACAGCAGCGGCAACGCGGTGCGGCCAAGCCAGGTCACGCAAAAAATCGCGGCCACGATAATGGTCATGCAGGTCAGGGAAAAGGCGATAATGCGGCTGGCATGCCATTCCCAGCGCCCCAATATGCCGCTGACGAGGGCCCCCACCAGAACGCCGCAGGAAGTCAGGGCAAAGGCCAGGGAATAGGCTTGTTCCGACAGATGCAGCTCGCCGATCATCAGTCCCGGCGAACCGGCGATATAGGAAAACATGCAGCCGAAACAAAAGGCCAGGGCCAGGGAAAAGGCCAGAAAGCGCGGGCTGGTGAAAATGGCTTTGTAGCCGGCCGCCATGCCGCGCAGGTTGAGCGCCTTGCGTTTGTCCACAGGCAGCGTCTCGGCGATGCCCCAGGCCACAAGGCAAAAAAGCACCAGGCCAAGTCCCGCCTGTACGCCGTAAATGGCCGCCCAGCCCCGGAAGACCAGAACCCAGCTTCCCAGAATCGGCGCGACCAGCGGGGCCACACCGCCCACAAAGGCGATGACGGAGAGTTTTTTACGGGCCAGGGCTCCGCTATACGTGTCCCGCACGATGGCCAGGGGAAGAAGCACGCACACACCGCAGGCAATGCCCTGGAGAAAACGCGAAAAAAGCAGGAAATGAAACAGCCCGGCCAGGCTGCAGCCAAAGGCCGCGAGGGTGTTCACGAAAAGCGCGACAAGGAGCGTTGCCCGCCGGCCATAGCGATCGGCAAGGGGCCCGCCAAGCAGCGGCGCCATGGAGAATCCCAGCAAAAAAAGGCTGAACGTCAGCGATCCCTGCCCCTTTGCGAGGTGAAAAGCCGCTTCGATATCGGGTATGGCCGGAAGGTTCATGTCGATGGAAAGCGGCGGCAGGGCCGAGATACCAGCCAAAATGACGCTATAGGCAAAACTGCTTTGTTTTATAGGCATAAAGTACTCACGAAAATTCCATGGGAAGAGAGAACCCCGCGCAACGCTCCCGAGCCGCGAAAGACAGACGCAGCGCCTCAGGACACGAGTTGCGCCGGGGGCAAATGCGGGATGATTTCTTCGAGGACGTCCAACAGGCGTTGCGCCAGGGGCGGCGGCAGCGCTTGCAAAATGCTCTCGTAGGCGGCCGCGGTCTTTTGTTGCAGATCCTGCAGATAGGCGAGTCCCGCCGCGCTCAAGCGCACCAGTTTCTCGCGTCGGTTTTCAAGATTCGTTTGTTTTTCCACCAGCCCTTCCGCGACCAGCCGCTCCACCAGCCGACTGGCCGCGCACTGGCTGACATGGGCCCCCGCCGCCAGATCGGCGATGCGTTGCGGCCCATGGCCGTATAAGCGGAAAAGCGCATTGATCTGGCTGAAGGACAGATCCACGGAATGCATGGACAGGGCCATGTGGGAAAAGACCTGGGCAGCGGCCAGGCTGTGCAGCAAATCGAAATCGCGGCCCAAGCGGGCGAGGGTGGCCGATGGCCCCCCAGCGTTGTCGCTCCTGACATATGCAACCATGCACATGTCTAGGCAGGCGACAAGGCGGTTGTCAAGGCGCGTCGCGCACGGCCCGGCCGCGCCTTTCGTGGTGGACAGGCCCACGCGCGCCGGGGCGGAGGGGCCTGGGCCTCAGCCCTTGGTCCCGCGCAGCACCCGAGAGCCGTTGGGGCCGGTGAAACCGAGCAAGCCAATATCCGTAAGCCCCGCCTCGGCCATCATGTCCCGTATCTCACCAACGGCGTAGGACTGGCCGCGCTCCGTGAGCACCAGCATGTTGAGCGCGAAAAGCGCGGCGAATTCCGGTCCGTCGCCCGCGTCGTCGAGCATGAACTCGTGGATCAGGACCAGCCCGCCGGGTTCGAGGGCGGCCACCGTCTTTTCAAGGATTGTCAGGCAGCCCGCCCGGTCCTCGGCATGAAAGATCTGGGACAGCCAGGCCGCGTCGTAGCCGCCCGGGATGGGATCGCGCAGGTAGTCGCCGGGCACGAAATCCACCCGGTCGGCCACGCCGAAGCGCCGGCGCACCCCGTCCGCGAACGCCTGCGACGTGGGCAGGTCGAACACCGACGCCCGCACCCCGGGATGGGCTAGGCAGAAATGCACGGCATAGGTTCCCGGCCCGCCGCCCACGTCCACCAGCCGCTTGCGGCCGGACAGGTCGATGGAGGCGGCAAGCCCCGGCGCGATGGCCATGGCCAGGTTGAACATGCCCATGAGGAAATCCTCGCGGTCGCCGGCCGCCTGGGCCGCGTCCATGGGCCGCGTTTGGGGGCCGCCGGTGCGGATGGACTCGGGCAGCCCGGCCCAGGCGGCCATGATCCGGTGGTGGTGGCGGATGATAGAGCCGACGTAGCGCGGGGAGCGCTTGTCCAAAAACGTCCTGGCCTGCGCCGCCTGCCGGTAGCGGCCGTCCTTTCCGACAAGCAGCCCCATGGCGGCCAGGGCTCTGACGAGCATACCCATGGCGCGGGGGTCGCAGGCGCAGGCGGCGGCGATCTCGGGCGAGGTCAGGACCGCGTCGCCGATGGCCGAAAACACGTCGAGCATGGCCCCGGCGTGCAGGGCGCTGGTTTTCCAGTAGGCGTCGGAAAGCGCGAGCAGGGAAGCGGGACTGTCCGTATCGGGCATGGCGCACCTCGGCGTTTCGGGTGGAACTTCGGGGCCTCCCAGGGGAAAGCCCGGGCCCATGTCCACTTCCTATGGCATCCGCCCCACAGCGGCAACAGCGCCAGCGTTCCTTCGCCTTTCACCCCTGAAAGAATCCATCCAAACTGTAATTCGACTTTCCCCACGTTCCTCCCTACACGGACACTGTATTTCCCCGCGTCCACCCGGCGCACCCACCCTGCAACCTGTTGCGTAGCGTATGAAAAACTTATTTTTCAAGCGTGTTACAGTCATCGACTGGCTCTATGGCCTGACCCTCCTCACCACCGTGACCGCCGGCGGCACGGCGGCCTGCGCCGTGTTGCGGGATCAGGAGTTCCTGGCCGCCTTTCTCGAAAGCGATCTGCTGGTGCTGTACGGCGACCTGGGGCTGACCCTGGCCCCGGTGACGGCCTTGCTTCTGGCCTGGCGCATGTGGCTGGCCAGCCGTTACCACGCCTTCCCGCCCGCCCCGGACGCAGACCTGCCCACGGTCCGCATCGTCATTCCCGCCTACAACGAAGGGGCGCAGGTCCTCGCCACCATCCGCTCGGTCATGGCCAGCGACTACCCGCAAGGCAAGATGCGGGTCCTGTGCGTGGATGACGGCTCCCGCGACGACACCTGGCAGTGGATGGAACGGGCGGCGGCACAATTTCCGGACCGGGTGCGGCTCGTGCGTCTGGCGCGAAACGGCGGCAAGCGCCACGCCTTGCTCACGGGCTTTGCCAACGCCACCGAGGAGGCCTTCGTCACCATCGATTCGGACTCGGAGATAAAGCCCGACACCCTGCGCCACCTGCTCTCCCCCCTGGCCGCCTCGCCGAGTGTCGGCGCCGTGGCCGGCAACGTCCGTGTGCTCAACCTTGCGACCTGCGGTCCCATCCCCAAGATGCTGGAAGTGTCCTTTACCCTGTCCTTCGATTTCCTGCGGCGCGGCCAGAGCGTCTACGGCGGGGTTTTATGCACGCCCGGGGCGCTGGCCGCCTACCGGGCCTCGGTGCTGGCCCCGGAGCTTGCCGCCTGGGCCGGGCAGACGTTTCTCGGCCGGCCGGCCAACATCGGCGAGGACCGGGCCTTGTCCAACATCGTGCTGGCCAAGGGTTTCCGGGTCGTCTACCAGCACGAGGCCGTGGTTTTCACCACGCTGCCCGAAAAATACCGGGGACTGTGCCGGATGCTTTTGCGCTGGGCCCGCAGCAACGTGCGCGAGAGTCTGGTCATGGCGCGCTATCTCTACCGGCCGCTTGGCCGAAATGACGCCGGCACGGGCTGGCTGCGTCTGGCCGGCACGGTGGAGCTTGTCTTCCTGCCGCTGACCGAAGCGTTCAAGGTGGCGCTGGTGTTGCGCTTCCTGCTTTCCCCCCTGGCCATGGTGCAGGCCGCCGCGGCCAGTTGTGCCCTGGCGGCGGTCGTTCCGGCCGTGGTCTACCATCGGCGGCGGCCCGGGATATTCGGCTGGCAGTGGGCGCTTTGCTACACCTTCTTCTGGCTCTTCGGCCTGTCCTGGATTTCCCTGTGGGGACTTTGCAGCGCCGGTTGTTCCGGCTGGCTCACCCGCCGACTGCCGCAGACGCCCCAAGCGGAACTTACCGCCCTGAAAGAGCATCAGGAAGCCGCCTAAGCGCCCCAGGCCGGCGGCCAACCCAACGGCGCGGGACCGGGCGGGCGAATCCCGGTCCCGCGTCGGCCGATTTTCCATGCGATTTTTGTAATGAACCTTTTCGCCGGCCAACGTTCGTAAGCGGCCAGCACCGGTGCATGAGCAGTTTCGAGACAAGATTTTACTTTGCTTTTCCGTCGTTCCCGTGCGGGTCGGCAAATTGCCATCCCGCATAACCAAGCGTCATGCGACGGCTACGACTCTACCATATCCCGGCGCAGCATCGTTACTGAAACACTGACTGAGCAGTCAGTCGACATATACGTTACATATTGCAACACCATATACAACGTATACGTGAAAATTTTCTCTATTTCCCCTTGCCATCCAGGAGTGGCAGCGCTACCCAAGAGACAAGTCCCGCTGCGATGCGAAAACAACTGGCCGTAGCCAGTCACGCGACAAGGGGATGGCCCGTATAAGGGGCCGCCCCAAGCGGGAAGCCGGGGTTGGGGAATTACGGCAGGCTTTGGAAAACCGGCAACGCGACAACGAACGCCCCTCGCGTCACGTTTGAGGATTGGGAATACGCCTTTCGACGCATGCTTGATCTGTGACCCGGACGTCATGACCGGCCACCGGCCTCTTGCCACGAAGCGACAAGAACCGCGCCAGCCTGTCCAGGCCGCGCCACGCGAGATCACCGGACGCAAACCCGGTGGACGACGGCAGCCGCCCGCCGGCTACTTGGGGGAAATCCCCCCGGGAGTCGGACATGAGCATGAACGATTTAGCCATCATTGCCGGCGCGATCGTGGTTTTGGCCCTGATCGGATTCGTTTTCTACAAGCGGGTCATCAAGAATTGACCGCTGGCCCCGGTGTCCGCCCGACCGGTCGGGCGGACACCGGCAGCCCTTGGGCGCGCAGGCGTTTGGCGCGACAGCCTTTCGCCGCAGGCCCCTTTCTCAGGAATAGACCGACCCGTCGAAGCGGTCGTTGAGCCCAAGGGCCAGCCGTTTGGCCGTGATGTGGTCGCTGATGGCTTCGGCCACCCGGACCGGATCGGGTCCCGCAAGATTGCCCATCCCGGAGATGGCCGGCAGGCCGGCACGGGACAGATCGGCGACAAGACCGCCTGCCGTCGGGCCATGGCCGGCGGCAGGCTCCCGTGGCGACAGGTCCGCCGCAAGGCTGGTGGCCGCGGGCAGATCGGCGATTTCCACGCCAAGCGCCGTCGCCAGGGCGGCAAAAAAGGCCAGGACCGACTCGCCGTCCGGCCCCTCGTCCATGCGCAGCACCGGGGCGATGCCCAGATGATCGCAAAAATCCGCCAGCCCCGAACCGGCCTCCGCGACGCCGGCGGGCGTGAGCAGCCCGGCCTGTCCCATGGCGCTTACCGCGCCGCCCGTGGCGAACACCAGAATATCCTGCCGGATGAGTTCCCGGGCCAGCCCGGCCGCGACACCGCCAGGCCCACCTTCCGGCGCGTCGCCGTCGACGATGCCGACCAGCCCGCGCACCATGCCGATGGAAAGCGCCTTGCCGAGCATGTCCGGCATGCCTCCGCCGACCGTGGTCGCGGCCTCGTCTGGGAAAACGGTTTGTTGTTCCATGCCCATGCCGTCCTCCGGTATTTGGCCGCCAGCCGAAGCAGCGCGGCCAATTGATGCAAACGGGTCAAAAATTACTTTTTTGTTGAAATCGTGTCTGTCAGGTAGCTGACAAATGGCCCGGCGCACCTGAAAAGGCGTCTGCCGGCAACGGCCGGCGCGACAAAACGACACGCCGTGCGGAGCTGCCGGGACAGGCCAGGCAACGGTCCATCCCCGCGGGAATCAGGCCTCGGCCAGGGCTCGCAAGGCCGTGATGTCCGGCACGCAGATCACGCCCCGGGCCCGCAGCTCGATGACGCCGTCGCGCTCGAGGCCGTTTAAAAGGGATGACACGGTCTGGCGCGAGGAGCCCACGATGGTGGCCAGCTGTTCGATGCTGAGGCCATGGTCGAAGCAGTGCGCTGGGTCGTCGCCGGCCGGAGCCTGCCCGGCCTCGTGGAGCAGCAGATGGATCAGCCGGCGGCGCACGTCGTGGAAGGCCAGGCCGTCGATGACCGAAAAGGCATGGGAGAGCAGGTCGCCGAGCACCTTGACCATGGCCGTGGTCAGGGCCGGCATGGACGTGAAGAACCGGCGCACGGCGGCCAGATCGGCCTCCAGCAGTTCCAGGTCGTCCAGGGCCTCGACATGGGCGCGCGTATGGGTGGTGTAGACGTCGCCGACGTCGAGGATGGCCATGGTGAATTCCTTGTCCTTGTAGGCCAGATAGACCCTGGCCCGGCCCCTGGCCACGATGAAGAGGCTGTTTTGGGCTTCGCGTGGGGAAAAGACCTGCCGGCCCTTGGCGTAGCGGCGGCTGACGAAGGCCCGGCGCGCGGCGGCGAATTCGGGCTTGTCCAGTTCGGCCAGCAGGTCGGCGTCGGTCAGGCGCATGGGGTATCCCCGGTCGGGCGCAAGGAACTTGGCGGCAAGCGGCCCGGGACCCGGCGTCCGGGACCGCACGATCGAGCATAGCCGAGATCGCCCAAAGGGAAAAGGCGCTCACGGCTGCGGACAGGCTGAGCTCCCCTACTTGGCCGGCGGGCCCAGGTGGGTGAGGAAGGCCGTGAAATTGCCCGTGTACTCGTAGGTCCCCACATGGGTGAACACGCTGTGCACGTCGGCGTAAATCTCGCCGCCGATGTCCGTCCAGCGTTTGCAAAAGGCGTAATCCTCGGGAAGGTAATCCCGCGTCGCCGGATCGATGGCCGTCTCGAAAAAAGCCATGTTGTTCACGTGGTCGTCGTTGGTGTAGGCATAATCGTAGGTCAGCTCGGGATAGGCCTCGGTCAGACGCGTGAACACCTCGCGCTTTATCAGCATGAACCCCGTGGCCCCGAACTCCACGGGCAAAAGCCCGGTCCCGGGCTCGGGACGGCCGCCGGACTTGAGCTTTACCGCGTAATGCAGCGAGGCCGCCTGGGCCACCCGCATCAGCACATTGCCTTCGATGGTGCGCAGCTTCTCCACATCCAGGTTCTTGACCGGATAAATGCCGCACACCACGTCCTTGTCCGCTTCCAAATACTTCCAGGGCAGCTCCGGGGAAAAGCCAATGTCCGCGTCGATGAAAAGCAGGTGCGTGAATTCCTCCTGGCGCAAAAACTCGTTGGCCACCAGATTGCGCGCCCGGGTGATGAGACTCTCGTGGGACGGGGTAAGCATGCCCGTGCGCACGCCGTTGCGCTCCAGAACCCCGATGGCGGGAATCACCGAGCGCAGATAGTTGACCGTCACGTTGCCATTGTAGCACGGCGTGCCGATCATCAGCATGCGTTCCTTGGTTGCGGCAGGCTCGGCCATGGACACCTCCGGTGGTATCGGGGGCAGCTCTACGCGCAACCCCGTATTTTCGCCCGGTTATCCGGTCCAGCGCCGGCGAAGTCAAGACGCGGTCCCGCTTTTACACCCGGCCCGGCCTGGGCTATAGACCCCCATGGCCCTGCCGCGCGACATCCCCTGCGAATCCATCATGGAATCCCTGGCCGACGGTGTCTTCACCGTGGACACGGATTTCACCATCACCTTTTTCAACCGGGCCGCCGGAAAAATCGCCGGCATCCCCCCGGCCGAGGCGCTGGGGCGCAAATGCTGGGAGGTCTTCCACTCGAGCCTTTGCGACGGGGCCTGCGCCCTGGGCCAATGCATCAAGGACGACACCACCCTCTCCGACCAGTCGATCTTCATCGTGCGCCCGGACGGCACAAAAGTCTGGGTCAGCATCAGCGCCGCGCCCCTTCGTGACGCCACCGGCCGCATCGTCGGCGGCGTGGAAACCTTCCGCGACATCTCCGACCTGACCAGGCTGCGCAAGGAACTCGAAGGCGTGCGCACCCTGGAGGACATCGTCACCAAAAACCGGGAGATGGCCCGGCACCTCGACCTGCTCCCCCGTATCGCCCAAAGCGGCACCACCGCCCTGCTCCTCGGCGAATCCGGCACCGGCAAGGAACTCTTCGCCCGGGCCCTGCACAACCTCTCCGACCGGAAAAACGGACCCTTCATCGCCGTCAACTGCGGGGCCATCCCCGGCGAATTGCTCGAATCCGAACTCTTCGGCCACGCCCAAGGCGCCTTCACCGACGCCAAAACCGCTCGCAAAGGCCGCTTCGCCCTGGCCACCGGCGGCACGCTCTTCCTCGACGAAGTGGGCGAAATGCCCCCGCCGCTCCAGGTCAAACTCCTGCGCGTGCTCCAGGAACGCGTCTACGAGCCCCTGGGGTCGGATACCACGCTCCCCGCCGACGCGCGCATCGTCGCCGCCACCAACCGCGACCTCGAAGCCATGGCCCGGGAAGGCACCTTCCGCCGCGACCTCTTCTACCGCCTGGGCGTGGCCCGCATCGTCCTGCCGCCCTTGCGCGAACGCCCCGAAGATATCCCCCTGCTCGTCGCCACCTTCATCGAACGCCTCAATCTGCGCCAGGAAAAAGCCGTCTGCGGCGTAACCGACGCCGCCATGCGCATCCTCCTGCGCCACGACTACCCCGGCAACGTCCGGGAACTGCAAAATATCCTGGAATACGCCTTTATCCTCTGTTCCCACGGCCGCATCGGCCCCGAACACCTGCCCGATTACCTGCGCCCCGCCCCCAGCCACCCCCAACACGTCACCGACGCCGCCCCCCGGACCATGCGCGCCATCAAATACCAGGCCGCCAAACACGCCCTGGCCCGCCACGACGACAAACGCATGGAAGCCTGCCGGGAACTCGGCATCACCAAGGACACGCTGCGACGGATCCTCAGCCAGGGCGAGGGCGAGGAGGAATAGGCATGAGGGCCTCCGGCGGCCAGGGGGACCTTTTTTGAAAAAAAGGTCCCCCTGGACCCCTCCAAAAAACTTTTCCACTCTCCGTCTTCCCGCCAGCCAACCCACCCCCGCCCAGCCAAAACACACCGGATGGGGGGTCCGGGGGGCCCGCGGCCTCCCGGCGGGGTCTGGGGCAGCGCCCCAGCCGCCTCCTCGTCGCGTCCTCGCCACTTACGTGACAGGCAGGCTGACGGTGATGGTCGTGCCGGCGTCGGGGGTGGATTCCAGGGCGATCTCGCCGCGCGGGCTGCGGGTCATGAGGCGCGCGGAGTAGGTGCCGAGCCCGCTGCCGCCGTTTTTACCGCTGGTGGCGTATTTTTCGAAGAAAACGGGGATGAGGTCTTCGGGCACGGGCGTTGGGTTCCGGATGGTCAGCACAGCGCGGCCGTCTGTTTCGGCGAGAGTGATGGTCACGGCGTGGCCGGGCGTTTCGGCTTCGATAGCGTTTTTGACGAGGTTGGCGGCAATGTTCTGGCACAGCAAGGCATTGCCGGTAACGAAGAGTTCTTTGGGCGATTGGAAGGTCACCTCGATGCCCTTGGCCTTGGCCGTGGACTCGAGCATGGACACGACGCCGGCGACGATATGGGCCAGGTCGATACGCTGGGCCTGCAGGACGTAGGTACCCGTCTCCATCTTGTAGAGGTCCAGGGACAGCTCGATCTGCTCGAGCATGCCGTGGCCGGTCTGTTCGATCTGGCTGAGCATCTCGCGTTGGTCCTCGTTGACCGGTCCCACCGCGGCGATGATTTCCGGCAGATTGACGATACTGTTGAGCGGCGCCTTGAGGTCGTGGCGCATGATGCGCTCCACGTCTTCGCGCACGTTTTCCAGCTCCTTGCGGGCCGAGATGTCGTCGAAGGTCCAGATGGAACCCGAGGCGGAATTGGCGATGTCGATGCGGCGCCCGTGGACGGAGCACCAAAACGACCGGCCGGTCCTGTCGTGGAAGCGCTCTTCGAAGTGCACCTCCTTTCCGGCGGCGACCAGGGCCAGTTGTTCCCGGCGAAAGGTCCGCAGGCGGCCGACGCTTTCATGGACCTCGGCCAGGGGTTTGCCGGCCATCACCTCGGTGGCGATGCCGAAAAGTTCGGCAAAGCGGCGGTTGACGCGCACCACCACGTCGTCCGGCCCGAGGTGGACGATGCCCACCGACGAGGCGTTGAAAATGGCCTCGAATTCGCTCATGAGCTGATGCAGGCGTTCCTTGCTTTCACGCTGCCGGGTGATGTCCTCCTTGACGGCCACGAAATGGCTGATCTCGCCTTTCTCGTCGCGCACGGGCGATATGGAGGAGGCTTCCCAATACAGTTCACCGTTTTTCTTGCGGTTGCAGAATTCGCCGCGCCAGACCTTGCCGGCCAAGAGGGTTTCCCACAGGTCCCGGTAAAACGCGTCGGGATGCACACCACTTTTCAGCATCCTGGGATTTTGCCCCCTTGCCTCCTCCGGGGTGTAGCCGGTCAGGATGGAGAAATGGGGATTGACGTATTCGATGGTTCCTTCGAGGTCGGTAATGGCGATGGAAGCCGGCGACTGTTCCACGGCCGCCCACAACAGGCGCAACGTGGCGTCCTTTTTGCGCTCCTCGGTGATGTCCTCGACGGAGGCGATGACAGGGGTGGGTGAGACGCCGGTCTCGACCGGGCTGAAGATGGCCCGAAGGTACAGGCTGCGCCCGCCGAGAACCGACGAATAGGGGCCTTCGGCCCGGGCCAGTTCACCGGCCAGAGCCCGGATCAGGGCTTCCTGGAAGAAAAAGGGCAGCAGCGCAACGAGGTTGACCCCGATGATCTTGTCCGCGGTGATGCCCATGATCTCGAGGTGCCGCTTGTTGCAGTTGACCACGGTCCCGGTGGCGTCGAAAAAAACCTGGCCAAGGGGAGAGCTCTCGAAAATGACGCGCAGTTGCCGTTCCTGGCCGGCCAGGGCGGTTTCGGCCTGTTTGCGCTTGGTGATGTCCGTGCAAAAGCCTTCGAGGTGGGCTATCGCCCCGGAGGTGTCGCACACGGCCCGGATGTTGAGCGAGACCCAGATGCTGTCGCCGGAGCGCGTCAGACGGCGGGTTTCGTAATTGGAGAGGTGGCCGCAGCTTTGAAGCGCATCGAGCAGGGTGCCCCGTTCGCCGGAATCGAAGTAGACCTGGTCCCGGATGTTGGCCACTTCGGCCAGCATGGCCTCGGGATCGGGGTAGCCGTACATCCGGGCCAGATAGCCGTTGGCCTTGAGGTAGCGCCCGTCGGGGGTGGAGGTGAAAATACCCATGGGCGCGTTTTCGTAGAGCTTGCGCAGGGCCTCCTCGCCTTGGCGCAAGGCCTGCTCCGCCCGCAGCCGGTCGCCGATGTCGCGGATATAGCCGCCCACCCCCACTTTTCCCTCGCCCAGGGGCACGGGGAACTTCCTGGCCTCGAAGGTGCGCTCGCCCAGGGTTTCGAGCATGGTCACGATCTCACGGCCATCCCGGGCGGTGACGTCGGATTCATGGCAGCGGGCGGCGAGTTCGGGGGACAGCAGGTCGAAGTCGGTGCGGCCGATCACTTCCTCGGGCGTCTTGCCCATGAAATCGGCCAGTTTGTTGTTGATGACCAGATGGCGCAACTCGGCGTCCTTCAAAAAGGCCATGTCGCTCGTTGCGTCGATAAAGGCGCGATAGCGGCTCTCGCCGCGCCTGAGCGCCTCGTTGGCCGCCACAAGTTCGCTCGTACGCGCGGCCACGGTGCGTTCCAGGCCGGTCTTGGCCGCGTCCAGGGCGGCGGTGGCCGCGCCGACGGCCCGGGCCAGCCGGGCCGGCCAGGACAGAAAGCCGAAAAAGGCCCCTCCCAGCGCCAGCCAGGCGATGACCGCCCCCGTGACCAGGGGCACGGAGGGCGGCAAGGATTTCCAGCCGCCCTCCGGGACGGCGGCAAGCCGCCACCTGCCGCCGGGAACGGCCATACCCACGGTGACGGGGTCGTCCGCGAAGATGGCCCGGTCGCCATGCACCATCGGGGCCTCGGCGCTCCCGGTTCCGGCCAGACGGATGGCCAGCCGTATTTTGCCGGCGCGTTCGCGCTCCACGTCGTGAAAAAACGCATCCGCGTCGATGGTGATGGTGGCCACGCCCCACATGCGGCCGGGCACGCGGGGGCCGCCCGGCAGGAAAACGGGTGTCCGGGCGATGATGCCGCGCCCGCCCTGAAGCAGCGTTTCCGGTCCATCGAGGGAAGTCCGGCCGGCCTCCAGGGTGCGCGCCAGGGCTTGCAGCTGGGAGGACGGCAGGGCCTGACGCAACGACAGCCCCAGGATGCCGGCGTTGCCGGCTTGCGGGTACACGTGGCTGACCACGGCGTCGCGGGCGAGCTGGAGGGAGCGGATGCCGGGCACGCCGTCCGCGAGTCCCGCGGCGAACACGACGAACTGTTCTTCCGTGAGGTCGGGATGGCCGGTGGCGAAGGCGGCGATGGCCCGCAGAAAAGCGAGCCTTGCGGTCAGGGCCGATTGCAGGGCCAGGCGCACGTCGCCGAGATGGGCCAGGGCGTGGGCCCGGGTCTCCTCGACAAAACGGGCATCTTCGCTGCGCCACAAGAGCCAGGCCGCCGGCAAGACCAGGGCCGCCGCCAGGGCCAGCGACAAAACCAGCAGTCTGAAGCGTTGCGTCAGGCCGTTGCCCATGCGCCGCATCCCCGGGAAAAGTCGAAAGCGGACCGCCCGCCCAGGGCCCGCCAAGCGGCAGGCGACCGCGCCCACAATGGACGCATCCCGCCGATTCCACTCGTTCTATAGCCCTTGGAGGGGCGAGGCAAGCCTCCCCTTGACTTCACTGTGCGCCCCGCCCACAGTTACCCTGCATTTTTTAACGTTCACCCCCGCAACACCTTCCATGAGGTCGCGAAATGACGACAACCAGCCTTCGTCCAGCGGACAGCGTCTCGGTCACGGTCCTTATCGACAACTCCCTGGATCATTTTCTGCTCGACTCGGGCGAGGCCGTGCAACGCCCGCTCCTGTCCTGGACCGACAATCCGGTGGCGGAACACGGCCTGTCGCTGTGCGTCGTCTTCGAGGGTTCCGGCGAACGCCATACGGTGCTGCTGGATACGGGACTCAGTGCACGGACCTTGCTGCGCAACATGGACGCCCTCGGCGTTTCCCCGGACAGCGTCGAGGCCGTCATCCTCAGCCACGGCCACATGGACCATACCGGCGGCCTGCTGGAACTCCTGGCCAGACGCAAGGCGGGCTGCGACCTCATTTCGCATCCCGGGGCCTATTGCCGCCGGCGGCTCAACATTCCCGGCAAGGGCCCGCAGCCGGAGCTGCCGTCGCTTGACGCCGCGGCACTCCGAGCGGCCGGCGCGAACATCGTCACCGAGGCCGGCCCCGCCACCTGGTTTGCGGACACGCTGCTGACCCTCGGCGAGGTCGAACGCACCACGGATTTCGAAAAGGGCTTTCCCATGGCCGAGATCGAAACCGACGGCGCCTGGGGAGCCGACCCCTTCCTCGACGACCAGGCCATCGTATTTTACGTGCGGGACAAGGGGCTCGTGGTCATAAGCGGCTGCGCCCATGCCGGCATCATCAACACCGTGCGCTACGCCCAAAAAGTGACGGGCGTACACAAGGTCCATGCCGTCATGGGGGGCTTCCATCTGACCGGGCCGGCCTTTGCGGCCGTGGTCGGGCCGACGGCGGCGGCGCTGCGGGAATTGGGAGCGCGTTACATCATCCCCATGCACTGCACGGGGTTTAGCGCCACGACCGCCATGGCCCAGGCCCTGCCGGAGGAGTTTCTTTTAAGCAGCGTGGGCACGCGGTTCACCTTCGGCGCCGCCAACAGGGAAACGCCGTAGAGACCGCCCCGCAAAAAAGCTTTGAAACGCGACAGGCGCGGGTGGGGAGAACCCTTTTTTACCGGGTCTTCCCAGCCGCGCCCGCCCTTCCCCCTTCCCTTAAAACACCACCACCTGTTTGCCGACCATGCGCCCCGAACGCTGGGCGATATGCGCCTTGGCGAAAACGGCCGGGTCCAGGCCGTGCCGGGTTTTGCCCAGGGTCGGCCGCACGATGCCGGAATCCAGAAGCGCCGCCACCCGGGCCAGAATCCCGCCTTGCCGGGCCATGTCCGCGGTCTTGTACATGGACCGGCAGAACATGAACTCCCAGCGGATGCTGGCGCATCGCGACTTGAAAACCGTGATGTCGAGGGGGCCCGACGGGTCGTCGATCAGGCACACCGCGCCCTGGGGCGCGATCATGGCGGCCATGGCCTGCCAGTGGGTCTCCATGTGGGTGGTGCAAAAAATAGCGCCCACGTCGCTGATGCCGGACGCGCGCAGGGCGGCGGGCATGTCCTTGGTGTGGTCGAGCACCAGATGCGCGCCCAGCTCCCGGCACCAGGCGGCGGATTCCGGCCGCGAGGCCGTGGCGATCACCCGCGCCCCGGCCCAGGCGGCGAGCTGGATGGCGATGGAGCCCACCCCACCGGCCCCGCCGACAACGAGCACCTCGCGCCCGGCATTGGCCCCGGCGGCATCGGTCAGCCCCAGACGGTCGAAAAGGGCCTCGTAGGCGGTGAGGCTGGTCAGCGGCATGGCGGCCGCCGCCGCTTCGTCCAGGGTCTGCGGGGCCCTCGCCGCGATGCGCGCGTCCACCAGATGGAGCGCGGCGTCGGAGCCCGGCCGGGTGACGTCGCCGGCATAATAGACACGGTCGCCCGGCGCGAAACCGGTTGCCGCCTCACCAACAGCCGCCACCGTTCCCACGGCGTCGTAGCCGAGGATATGCTCTTCACCCGGGGCCATGCGTTCATGCACCTTGGTGTCCACGGGGTTGACGGAAACCGCCGCCACCCGCACGAGCAGATCCCAGGGCCCGGGAACCGGGTCCGGGACCTCGGCCAGAAAAAACGCTCCCGACGCCTCGGCCGAAAGGCCGCCCTTGGCCATCACTGCCTGCATGGATACCTCCTTGTCCCCTTTTGGGAGATCGTATCAGTGGAGTGCCCCGAACCCGGACCAAACACAAGGCATGCCCTTTCGGTGCGACAGGCAGGCAAAGGGAACCGGACGCGGCGACATAAACCGGCGCGGCGCGGGCGAAGACCAGGAGGACGGGGGGATGCCTGCGCCGGGCGTAAAAAAAGGAGCCCCGACGCATCAGGGCTCCTTGCAGGATACGGCCGCGCAGCGCATCGCGCGTTTCTTAATAGAGGAGCGCCTGCAACGCCATCATGAATGTCTCAAACTCGCCCACGGTGATGGCGTCCTGTACCTGTAGCGGCAGTTTGGCCGTACTGGTGGTGGCCGGATTGCCGAAATTGAAATTCGCGCCAATCGCAGCGGCATCGCCCCAGGCCATGGCGATGCCCTGGGCCTGCGCAACGTTTTGGGCCGCGCCAGCCGCCACACCAGCCGCCGCGCCGCCCGCAGCCCCGGTCTGGGCCAACGCGGTTGAAACTGTTGTCAAAAGTAAAGCAAAAACAAAAATCATTCCCAGCACTAACGGTTTCATCTTGTTTGACATGGCATCCCCCTTTGTAAAAACATTAATAATGACAATAAATACTACTATACAAAAAATATGACACCACACGACAGTCCTTGCAAGGGAAAAATGGAAAAAACGCAGGGAAGTGCAGCCGAAGACGCGGGGCTTCCGGTGTACGCCGCGCAAAAAATCCTGGACAAAGGGCATGTTCCTCCGGATTCCGGCCACGGTGGCCGGGACAACAGGCCTCGAAAAGACGTCTTGGGACATTTTTGGGCCCCAATGGCACGCTGCGGCCCACGCTACAGCCTGGTGGATTTAGCTTGGCGGGGGTGCTAGCCTTGGGCATGAAGCTTTTGCGCCGTCTTTTTGCGACGCCGCGTTTGGACTGGGTGCAGCTCGAGGTCACCACGCGCTGCAATGCGCGCTGTGTCTACTGCCCGCGCACGACGGCCAACAAGTCCTGGCGCGAGGCGGACCTGGATGTCGCCCTCTTCCGGCGGCTTTTGCCGCAGCTGTCCACGCCCTATGTCCACTTGCAGGGATGGGGCGAACCGCTCCTCCATCCGTATTTCCTGGACATGGCGCGGGCGGTGGCCGCCGCCGACATGAAAGCCGGGACGACCTCCAACGGCGTTCTGATCGACGCCGCCATGGCCGGGGCCCTTGTCGCATCGGGCCTGGACGTCGTGGCCCTGTCCCTGGCCGGCGTCGCGGCACGCCACGACAGGCTGCGCCCCGACGCGCCCTTCGCCCGGGTCATGGCGGCCCTCCAGGCGCTCGCCGCGGCCAAGGCGGCGGCCCACAGCGCCCGGCCCGAAGTGCATATCGCCTACCTTCTCCTGCGTTCCGACACGGCGGACCTCGAAGCCCTGCCCTCGCTTCTCGCCGGGCGCGGCGTGGCCCAGGTGGTGGTCAGCAGCCTCGATTACGTGCCGACCCCCGAATTGGCCAATGAAGCCCTGCTGCCCATGGACGAAGCCGAACAGGAAGCCTTTCGCGCCCGCATCGGCCGCGTCGCCGCAAGGCTGAAACAAACCGGAATCATCCTGCATTGTCGGCCGCCGTCGCTTTCGCGGCGCGCCTCGTGCCCGGAAAACCCCGAAAGCTCGCTGGTGGTGGACGCCCGGGGCGACGTTTGCCCGTGCGTCTTCACGGCCCTGCCGATCCAGCCGCCGCACCCCGCCGCCGGCAGCCGCCTGTCGTTCGGCAACGTGGGGCAAACCAGGCTCGCCCGCATCTGGCGCGAGCCCGAATACGCCGCCTTCCGGGCCAGCTTCGGCAAGACCCTGCCCCCCGGCCCCTGCCACACCTGCCGCAAGCCGTACATTGCATAAGGGAGGAGAAGATTTTGGAAAAAAATGCGCCGGGGGGAAACCTTTCTGGAGAAAGGTTCTCCCCCCGGGCCCCCTTTCCCAAGACTTTCAACGAAGACAAATGGTTATCCGAACGACATTTGCAATGGGAGGAAGTTTAGGAAGGGGAGAGCGCGAGAGGGGAGAACCCTTTTCAAAGGGTTTCCCCTCTCGCACTTTTCTCTCCCTACTTCCCCTCAATAGACCAGCACAGCGTCGGGGAAGGTAAGTTCTTCGAAGGGGCGGCCGGCGTGGCCGGCGGCGCGGGTGAGCAGGTACACGCCGCGCAGGAACAGTTCCTGGGCAAAGGGCCGGTTCATTTCGAACCGGGCCGAGGTGGCCAGGGCCCGGGCCACGCCGAAAACCAGGCGCGCCTCGAAGAGCGCATCGCCCTGCTCGGCGGCGAATCCCCGGGCGAATTCCAGAAACCGCCGCATGACCAGCCACAGCCGGTCCCGAAGCGCCGTCTCGAACACGGGCAGGCGGAAATTGGAGGCCAGAAACACGGCCGTGTCCTGGACGTAATCCCCGTCCCGGGAGCGGTGCAGGTCGATGTAGTGGATGCGCTGGGCGGTGTGGTCGTAGACGATGTTGTTGAGGTTGAAATCGCCGTGCAGGAACACGCGAAACGGGGCGGCAAGGCCCGCTTCGGCATCCTCGGCGGCGGCGAGCAACTCGGACAGGCCCGGAATGTCCACGCCGCAAAAACGCCTGGGCGTGGCGGCGAAGCCGGGATATAGGCGAAAGACGTCGTCCAGGCGGGCGCGCATCTGGCCCATGAAATCCGGGGTCACGGGCTGGCGGGAGAGGGTCTGCTCCCAGATGCCGCCCACGGTCTGGGTGACCAGGAAGCAGGCGTTTTCCACCACTTCCCGGTCGGCGGTCAGCACCACTTCCTGGAGGTTGCAGCCGCCCAGGTACTCGAGCAGCATGGAAGCCGAGTCGCCGTCGGTCTGAAAGGCCTGGATGTGGGGCGGAAGTCCCGGCAGAAGCCGCTGCCAGTGCTCGATATTCTCCTTTTCCTTGGCCAACTTGTCCGCGTTGCCCTCCTTGAAGAGCACCCCCTTGGAGCGCGAGCCGTGCTCCTCCTGGACCCGGCCGATACGGCAGCCCGAACGCGTGCCCCAGATGGAGCTGAAATCGCCGGCGGAAAGCGGGACGTCCTCGCCCTCGTGCCCCAGGGAATCCTGCAGGGCCTGGTACTGGTGGATCTTGAGCTTTTCGCCGAGGGCGGCAAAAATGACGGCCTCGCCGATATTGAGCAGGGCGTCGCCCATGCGCTCGAGATAGCGGAAGATATTGAAGCTCGAGATGGCGTTTTCCGGCGATTCCCCCCGGCGCAGGTCGGCCAGGATGGCGTCGAAAGCGGTTTTGAAGCGGTCGTCGAGGGAGAATTCCGCCCGGCAGATATTGAGCGCCAGACGCACGTCCTGGCGGGTGAGCGCCGGGTAGACCAGCCCGAGGGCCTTGTCCACGTCCACAAAGGGGTCGCGATAGTCGTAGCGCCGGATAAAATTGGGATCGGTCAGGTACTGGACCTGGGAGACGATGTTGACGGCGTAGTCGGCGATGCGTTCGAGGTTGATGTTGATGATGTTGGCGGCGCGCACCAGGTCCAGGGTGCGCTTGTTGTTGTCGCGCGAACCGTGGATGCGGCCCCAGCAGGCGTTCTCGATGACGCTTTTGAGATTGTCGATGTAGTCGTCGCGGCTTTCGATGCGCTTGATGCGCGCCGGGTCCGGCCGCTCGACCACCAGCAAGGCGCTTGAGACCTGCTTGGACACCTCAAGCACCATGAAACGAAAATTCTCCTCGATACCTTCCAGAATCCGCATGCAAACGCCCCCCGTCGGCCTATCAGGAATCCGACGCGCCCGGGGCGATGGTCAGGCCCCCGTCCACCTCGCTTTCCCCGTCGTTCTCGCGCCAGGAGAACTTGAGGTTGAGCTTCATGCGCCCGCCCATGGACTTGGCCTCGACCACGAAGCCGATGACGCCGCCCGGATGCAGGCAAACCTCGCCCTCGCGGCTGGAAAAGTGCAACTCGCCGGCGGCGAAACCGGCCGTCATCGCCTCCATGTAGCGCCTAAGCGTCTCGGCATCCTGCACGGACTCGTATTTGAACCGGGATTCCTTATCCACGCCGCCCCTCCTTGCCGTCCGGACAGTCCCACGAAACCGGGGCGGCCCGACGAAAATCCAGCTTTCCAACATACCGGAACAATTGCAAGAGGGGATTGGCGAAAGTCGCGCCGCCGCCTCCCGGAGCCTGTTCGCCCGCGTCGTGCCCTCGCAATGCGCGCCACCCCATTTCAAGGGTAACACACTTGAATACTTATCTCTTTTTTTTAAAGACGCACGGATTTCCGCGGAAACGCGCCTCTACGGTTGCCCGAGCCTCGATCGGTACTCTTCTATGATCTTGCGCCGGCTCACGCCGTTGATGATGAGGCTCTTGCGGATGGCGAAGTCGTGCCAGGCCGGCTGGAGGCCGATTTCCCGGGCCGCCTTCTCCGAATCCTGCTCCTCCGGCGGTCGGGTTTTCTCGCCCATATGGCAGTCGTCGCCCATGAAAATGAGCAGCGGATGCTTGCCGTGCCAGCCCATGCGGTTGCGGCGATTGACCACGTTGATCAAAAATTCGGTGTACTGCTGAGACTGGGGATTCCAGACCTCGATGCCGTCCACGTCGTAGTCGGCCAGCAAGATGGGCCAGAACTGCTCCGGGTGGGGGATGACGATGCCGGCCCCAAGCGACCGGGCTTCTTCGATGATTTCCGAGGCCCGATAGAAATAGGACAGGGAAAAGGCTTCCTTGACCAGATCCTTGACGGCCTTGGCGTAGACCTGGGCCCGGTTGATAATCCGGTCGCCGAAGCGGCAGCGCAGGGCGTCGAGAAAATTGCGCACGAGCTTGTTCTTGTAGGCGTCTTCGGGCATGTCGCCTTCGTGGAGCAGCAGCAGGGCCTTGATCTTGGCGGCCTGGATGCGCACGAATTCCACCATCTCCTCGTCGGAGTTGGTGCGGCCGGCCGCGACTTGCCGGCGCTGTTCCCCGGCCGGTTCGGCCAGGGCGTCGACGTACTCGAAAAGCTGGGAGGCCCGGTACCGGTGGGTGTGGCGCAGCATGGAGGACAGGACCTCGGCCCGCTCAAAGTCGAGACCCTTGAAATGGAGCAACAGCTGCACCTTGCGGTTGAACCCGCTGGAATAGCAGTCCACCTCCACGCCCTGGTAACCGTCGTATTCCAGGAACACATTGTGCTGGGTGGGGATGATGAGCTCGTCCGCCCGGCCGGGATAGAGGTTGTCGATGCGCTTTTTGAGCAGCTCCAGGGGCACGTGCTCGGGATGCCAGTGGGTGGCCAGCACGTATTCCTGGCGGGGATAGGTGCGCGACGGATTGACGATGCGGTCCACCTGCTCCGGGGACAGGCGCGTGTCGTTGATGCGGGCGAACACCGCTTCGTCCTCCTCGGTCACCTCCCGGCCCACCCGGGACAGGTCGATTTCCACGCAACGGAGCTCTTCCGGCCCCGGATTGCCGCTGCAACCGGTCGCGGCCGATACGGTGGGTGAATCAGGCATGGCGGCTGTGACACTCCTTTTTCATGCGATCAAGCGCGGCCACCGAGGCGGTCATGGCCTCGAGATCCCCGGCGGCGGCCGCGGCCTCCAGCCGGTCCACCTCTGCGTCGTAGGCCGGATAGAACGCGTCGCCCTTGCCGGGATAGGAGGTCATGAGCCGGCTGTCGGCAATGAACCCCGCCATGCTCTCGGCATCCGGGACCAGTCCCGCCCGCAGCGCGGTCACGATGGCCTTGAAATACTGCTTCATGCGTTTTTTGAGGCCCTTGTATTTGGGCCTGCCCCCGGGCTCCACGGTCTCGGGCACTCCGGCCATGGCTGCCTCGCGGGCCGCATCCTCGGCGTCCACCCCGGCCGGGGTCGGCAGCGCGGCCAGGCCCAGGGCCGGATATTTGAGGCTGACCTTGAGCAGGGACGACGCGCCGAGGTGCTTGATGGCGATCTTGAGGCTCGTGAAGTCCTCCAGGGGGAAAACCTCGCCATCGATGACCAGATTGCCTTCGGCGGCCTGGGCCGTCAGGTCGGTCAGGGCGGCCAGGGCTTCGACCCGGGGCAGAACCAACTCGAATTTGCGCTTGCGCGATGCGGACATTGTGCGGTTCTCCTTGCGGCAGCGGCCCCTTGCCGGGCGGGACTTGCCACCTGCTGCACGACATTTCTATGCTAGGTGAATTACAGTTTGATGGCAAAAGGCGGCCGGGCCCCGACCCCGCCGCTCCGAAGCGCCGGCCGCGCCGTCCGCCGCGTCTCAGGTACGCGGGCCAAGCGCCCGCGTAAGGGCTCGCTCCAGGCTTTGGCGCTCCACCGGCTTGGCGATGTAGTCGTCCATGCCGGCGGCCTTGCACTTCTCCCGGTCCCCGCCCATGGCGTAGGCGGTCATGGCCACGATGGGCAGGTCGGCGTGCCCGGCCCGGCGGATGCGCCGGGTGGCTTCCAGGCCGCTTAGGATCGGCATCTGAATATCCATGAACACGCAGTCGAAACGTGCCCGGGCCACGGCCTCCACCGCCTGCTTCCCGTCGCCGGCCAGTTCCACCACGCAGCCCATTTTCTCGAGCAGCCCCTTGGCCGCCAGCCGGCTGACCTGGTCGTCCTCGACCACGAGCACCCGGTAGGCGCCCAGTGCCGCAGGCGGCCCGGCCTCGGGCGCATCGACGGGGGCATGCTCCCCGTGCGGCAGCGCGAACGGCAGCATGAGCCAGACGGTGGTGCCCACGCCGACTTCGCTTTCTATGGTCAGCGAACCGCCCATAAGCCGCGTCAGCTCCCGGCAGATGGCAAGCCCGAGCCCCGCCCCCTGCTGCTCGCGGGTATAGGAGGTTTCCACCTGGGTGAAGGCTTCCCCCACGGTGTCGAGCTTGTCGTCGGGGATGCCCACCCCGGTGTCGGAAATGGCGAAAAGCAGGCGCGCCCGCCCGTCCGGCAACGGGAGCAGGTCCCACCCCTCCACCAGCACTTCGCCGACGGCGGAGAACTTCATGGCATTGCCGACGAGGTTGAAAAGAATCTGCCGCAGCCGCGTCTCGTCGCCGCTGACGATCCGGGGCAGGTCCGGGTCGGGCCGGCAGACGAGCGGCAGCCCCTTTTCCAGGGACAGCGGGGCAAAGGTTTCGGTGATGGCGGCGAACACGTCGGCCAGTCGAAAGGGGGCAACGTGCAGGGTCAGACGCGCGGCCTCGATGCGGGACAGATCGAGGATGTCGCCCAAAAGCCTGGTCAGCCGGCCGCCGGAACGGATGGCCATTTCGGCGTACTGGCGCTGCTCGGCATCGAGTTCCGTGGTCTTGAGCAACTGCATCATGCCCATCAGGCCGTTTAAGGGCGTCCTGATCTCGTGGCTCATGTTGGCCAGAAACGTGGTTTTGGCCAGGTTTGCGGCCTCGGCCCGGCTGGCCAGGAGTTTCGCCTGCTCGGCCGCCTGCGCCAACTCGTCCCGGGAGAGCAGCAACGCCTCCTCGGCGCGCTTGCGGCGGTCGATGTCCTCGACCACGGCGATGAAGTAGTCAGGTCGCCCGGCCGCATCCCGGACCAGGGCCACGGTCAGGTTGACCCACACGAGGGAGCCGTCCTTGCGGATGTAGCGTTTTTCCCGGCTATAGGTGTCGATATCCCCGGCCAGCACCTGCCGCACCAGGGCCATGTCGGCAGCGAGGTCGTCCGGGTGGGTGATGTGCTGAAAGGTCATGCCGAGCAGTTCATCGCAGGTGTACCCCACGATAGCGCACAGTTTGCTGTTGACCCGCAGCCAGCGCCCGTCCGGACCGACCAGGGCGAGGCCCAAGGCCGCCAATTCGAAGGTGGCCTGGAAACGCCGCTCGCTGGCGCCGAGGTCCTGGGCATGGCGGCCCGTATCCGCCAGCAGACGGCCGATGCGGGCGAGCAACTCCTCGGCGTCGAAGGGCTTGACCAGATAGTCCTGGACACGTTCGGCAATGAGCCGGCGGCGCAGGGCGTCATCGGCCTTGGCCGTGAGCATGACCACGGGCACCTTGTCCAGGGCCGGGTCGCGGCGCAGTTCGCGCACCATGTCCGTGCCGCTCAGTTCCGGCATCATCACGTCCGAAACGATCAGGTCCGGGTGGTGGGCCTTGGCGGCGGCAAGCCCTTCCCGGCCGTTTACGGCCGCAAGCGTCCGGTAGCGGTCGCCGAGGATATCGAGCAGGTAGTCGCGCATGTCCGCATTGTCCTCGATGACAAGGACAAGGGGCGCCCCGTCCCTGCCCCCGGGGCGACATCCGGGGGAGACGGCGGGGGCGGCGAGGACGGGGTGATAGGGTTCGACGCGGCCGTTGTCCGGGGCGTCGTGGACCGTGACCCCGGCCGGAGCGGCCGCGGGCAGGGTGACGGTGAAGGCGGCCCCGCCGACCGGATTCGTCGTCAGGGACACATCGCCGCCGTGGAGCATGGCGAACTCCTTGGCGATGGCCAGCCCGAGCCCGGTGCCGCCGTGGGGGCGGTCCTCGCCGGCCTCGAGCTGGCGGAAACGTTCGAAGACCACCTGGCGCTGGTCCTCGGGGATGCCCGGACCGTCATCGGCCACGGTCAGGCGCAGCATGCCGTCCGTTTGTTCCAGGCGGACTTCCACATGCCCGCCGTTCGGCGTGAACTTGAAGGCGTTGGACAGCAGATTTTGCAGGATGCGCCGGACCTTTTCGGCATCGACCTCGGCCGCAACCGCCCGGGGCGCGTCGACGGTGAGCAAAATGCCGCGCTCCAGGACCAGGGATTCGAAGCACGAGGCCATAAACCGCACCAGCCGGGCCATGTCGCAGCGCACGTACCGCAGTTCCATGCGCCCGGCGTCGAGCCGGGCCACATCGAGCAGGTCGGTCACGTGTTCGAGAAGCAACCGGGCATTTCGCTCCATGACGCGATAATCCCGCCGCGCCTCCAGGGAGGCATCCACTTCGGCCAGACGCTTGGCCAGGGAGCCCAGGATCAGGGTCAGGGGCGTGCGCAGCTCATGGCTCACATTGGCGAAAAAATTGGTTTTGAGCGCGTCGAGTTCCCGCGTCTGTTCATAGAGGCGGGTGATCTCCCCGTTGGCCGCGCGCAGGCGGTCGTTGGCCTCGCGCGAGGCGACCAGGGCCTTCTCGGCGGCCCGCCTGGCCCGGCCGAGACGGGCATGGGTCAGGCTGAAAAGCACGCCCATACCCACGAAGACCAACACGGAAACGAGGCTGACCGAGCTTCCCACCCGAAAGGAATAATACGGGGCCACGAAGCAAAGCCCGAGCACGGCCGATTCCGCTGTGGCGACCAGCCCGCCGGCCATTCCCCCGATCTGCGAACTGAAAAACACGGCCGGAAAAAAAAGAATCCAGCCAAAAGGCGCCAGCGCGGACCACAGCAGCCACTGCAACACGAACGCGACGGCAGGCAGGGAAATGGCCAGGATGAAGCAGGATGGCGAGCAGCCGAACACAAGCTGTTTTTTCATGGCATGACGGTCTGTCAAGGCCCCGTCTCCTCCTTTTGGGGTCGCGTGCGAGGCAGCGGGAGGGTCGCCGGGAACAAGCGCCCATGCGCAACGGAAAATTCACCAGTTACACGACTGATACACGCAATGCGCCTCCGGTTGCAAGGGGCGGGGCTTTTCGCGCGCCTCTTTCCGGGGAAGACTGCGCACCGGCAGCGGCTTTTGTTTCGGCCCGTTCCGGTCTATACGTCCCGCTTACCGTGAAACGCTCCCCTCCATGCCCCGATACGGCGGCACGTCTGCTGGCCCTTGGCTGTTGCGCCCTGGCCGCGATCTTCATCGCCCGCCAATGGGGGAGTTTCGGCGACATCCAGATCGATTTCGGCCGCGAACTCTACATTCCCTGGCAGCTGGCCCAGGGCCGCGTGCTCTACCGCGACGTCGCCTCGTTCAACGGGCCCCTGTCGCCTTATTGCAATGCCCTGGTCTTTGCCCTTTTTTCGCCGACGCGCACGACGCTGCTGGCGACCAACCTCGCCGTGTTGGCGGCCACGCTCCTTTTCCTGTGGAAAACGGTCCGGGCGCTGGCCGGACCGTGGGCCGCCCTGGCCGCCCTGGCCTATTTCCTGGCCACGACCGGCTGCAACATGGTCACGCCCCTGGCCAACTACAGCAGCGTCGCCCCCTATTCCCACGAGATCACCCACGCCATGCTGCTGCTCTATGCCGGCATCTGGGTGCTGCTGCTTTTTGCCCGCGCCCCCTCGAAAGGGCTGGGCGCGACCCTTGGCCTGCTTGTCGGCGGCTGTCTTTTGACCAAGCCGGAATGCGCCCTGGCCGGGTTGATCGGCCTTGGCGGCGGCATGGCGGCGGCTCTCGCCGCAAGCGGCCTGCCCCGGCGGCAAAAGGCCGTGCTGGCGGCTTTCGGCATCGCCGGCGCGGCCCTGCCCATGGCACTGGCCGTGGCGGCGCTGTCGACGGCCATGCCGGCCGGCGAAGCCCTGGCAAACGTCACCCGCATGTGGCGCATGCTGGCCATGCCGGAAATCACGCATCTGCCGTTTTTCAAGGTCGTAACCGGGCTTGGCGACATTCGCGGCAACCTGGCGCAGGCCGGCTGGTCGCTCGTGTTGCAGGCCGTCCTGGCCGGCTATCTGGCCTGTCTGGCCCTGACGCGCACCGCCTTTGACCGCCTGCCCGGCCTTGTTGCGGCCGTTTTGCCCGTTTTCCTCCTGGCGTTGACCTATTTCCTGCTGCCCTTTCCGGTCCAAAGCAGGGCCATCTTGCTCCTGCCCCGCTGCTGGCCGCTGCTTTTGCCCCTGGCCGCGCTGGTTCTCGCGATCCGCCTGCCCCGTCTCCCCGCCGCGTCGCGTCCGGCCGGCGTGGCCGGGCTCGGGCTGTGTCTGGTGGCCGGGGCGCTGGCGGGCAAGATCGTGCTGCGCGCGGTGCCCTACCATTACGGCGCGCTGCTGCTGGGGCCGGCCGGGACTCTGTGGTGTTTGTGGCTGGTGGGATTTTTCCCGCGCCTTTTTAGGGACGCCTCCCGCCGCCGGGTCTGCGCCGCCTGCGCCGTGGCCGTCTGCATCCTGCTTCCCTGGCCCCTTGTCGCGCACGGAATCGCGCGGCTCGCCGCGCCGACGGCCACCGTGTCCTCGCCCCGGGGAACGCTGACAACCGACTTTCGCGGCCCGGCCATCGCCCAGACCCTGGCCTCTCTGCGCCAGGAGGCCAGGCCCGGCGACACCCTGGCCGTGCTGCCCGAAGGGGCCATGCTCAACTTCCTTTCCGGCCTGCCCAACCCGACGCCCTATATCGCGCTCATCCCGGGGGAATGGTATTCCTTCGGTCCGCGCCGCATCGAGGAAGCCTACCGGACCCATCCCCCGACCTGGGTCATTTTCCTCGACCGCTCCATGGCCGAATACGGCTTCCCCACGCTTTGCGCCGGCTACGGTGCGGCCCTGTGCCGTTTTTTCGCGGCCCATTACACCGAGGCCGCCCAATTTGGGCCGATTGCGGACCGGGAACCGGGAGCCGCCGTGGTGCGGCTGTTGCGCCGCAAGCCAGCGCCCGCCGACAAGGCGGACTGAGGCGGCCAGCAAAAAGGGCGACCGACCGGCCGCCCTTTTCCTTTCAACGCCTTTCGGCCCAGGCTACAATTTCGACTTGAGCACCATGTCCGTGATGGGGCCGCGCGAACGTTCGCCCTTGAGCACGATGTGGGCGTAGTTGGGGAACCCCTTGAACTTGCGCACGATCCAGTTGAGCCCGTTGTTGGCCTCGTTGAGATAGGGGTTGTCGACCTGCGAGGTGTCGCCGAGCACCACGCACTTGACACCCTCGCCCATGCGGGTGAGCACCGCCCGCACCTCGGTGCGCGACAGGTTTTGGGCCTCGTCGATGATGACGAAGGCGTTTTCGATGTTCATGCCGCGCACAAAGGCCAGGGGCAGGATCTCGAATTTTTTCGGGTTGATGCGCAGCATTTCGTCGTTGGGGTTGAGAAACACCTTGTTGGCCGCCCGGCAGCGGTGGAGCTTGACCAGCAGGTCGAAGACGTACTTCATGTACGGCTCCATCTTTTCGGTCACGTCGCCCGGCAGGTAGCCGAGCTTGGCCCCGATCTCGATGGTGGGCTTGAGCACGAAAATCTTCTCGTACTGCTTTTTCTCCTGCACCGCGAAAAGCGCCGCCGCCAGCGCCAGAAAGGTCTTGCCGTAACCGGCCTCGCTCTGGATGGACACCAGGTCGATGTGCTGGGACATGATCAGTTCCAGGGCCAGATTCTGGTAGACGGTGCGCGGCCGCACGTTCCAGACGTCGCAGGTGTAGTTGACGATCCTTTCGCCGTCCGGCGCGTGGAGCACGGGCTTGCCGTCGCGCCAGGTGAAGCAGTTGGGGACGAGCGCCTCGCCCTCCTCGACAAATCCCGTAAAGCGCTGGGACTCGGACTCGAAGGGCTTGGAATCGCGCAGCTCCTCGCTTTTGATGCCGCGAAGCTCGGCCTGGAGCTTCAAGATACGGTCGTTGGTCACGAGCACCGGGTCCTCGATGGTCGAGGCCTGGATCTCGTCGAGGATATGGTTGTCGACGATATCGGTGAACGCGGAATGGCTTTTGTCGTTCTGAATGAAGTGGATATGCTCCCGGTGGTCGCTTAGGACCTGGATGACGTTGGCCACGATGTGGCGCAGTTTGGGGGTTTTCTTTAAGCCTTCAAGCTCCATGAGCACGTGGTAGGGAATGTGGATGGCGTTTTCCACGCCGTTTCGCAGCCGCAGCACGCTTTCCGGGTTTTCGATCAGAACGTTGGTGTCGAGCACGTAATTCTTGCGTCCCGGTCCCTGCACCTGTTGCGTCATGCCTGTCCTCCCTGGACCCAGCCTACGGCGTCGGCCACGCCGCGGACAGCCGCGACCATTTCGCCAACGCCCGTTTGCCGCGCGCCTTCTCCCTTGCGGCGCGGTCCCCGAAGCCGGCCTCCGGCTCCCGGGAACGCCCCCGCGCGGCGTCCAAAAGCAAAAGGCGGCGCGACGCACGATGCGCCACGCCGCCTTTTCAGCTCGATGTTGTTCCCTGCCTGCGGCAAATCTGCTCCCGATACGGCCCCAAAAGCCCTTGTGCCAAGCGCCTGCGAAGCTGCCGCCTCCTCCCCTGCCCGGATCAGCGCTTTTTTTGCAGCTTGGCCCGGTAGAGGATGGCCCCCAGGTTCATGCCGAGCACCAGCACGATCAGCACCAGCGCCGTGCCGTATTGCAGGGGCCTTGTCTTGTCGATCTCGGTGCCGGCCGTGGCCAGGACGTAGATGTGATACGGCAGGGCCATGACCGGGTCGGTGATGTGGGTCGGCAGGTACGGCGTGAAAAAGACCGAGGCCGTGAACATGATGGCCGCGGTTTCGCCGGCCACCCGGGAAAGGCCCAGGATGGCCCCGGTCAGCATGCCCGGCATGGCCGCCGGCAGCACCACCAGCCGGATGGTCTGCCACTTGGTGGCCCCAAGGCCGAGCGAGGCCTCGCGGTAGGTCTGGGGCACGGACTTGAGCGCCTCCTCGGCCGTGCCGATGATCACCGGCAAGACCAGGATGGACAGCGTCAGGATGCCCGAGAGCAGGCTTACGCCGAGCCCGAAAAAGGTCACGAAAAAGGCCAGGCCGAAAAGGCCGAACACCACCGAAGGCACACCGGCCAGATTGTTGATGCCAAGGCGGATGAGCCGCAGCGTCCGGCCGGGGGTGGCGTATTCGTTGAGGTAGACGGCCGAGGCCACGCCCAGGGGAAAGGCCACGGCCATGGTGCCGAGGCTCAGGTAGATGGTGCCGAGGATGCAGGGCAGGATGCCGCCGGCGGTCATGGAGTCGCGCGGCATCTCGGTAAGGAAGCTCCAGGAGATGGCCGGCAGGCCCTTGACCAACAAAAAGCCGCAGATAAGGACCAGGGCGGCCATGTTGACCAGCGAAGACATGCCGAACACGCCCCACATGATCTTCTGGGTGCGGTGGCGGCGGGTGAGGCCGGCGCGGGTGATGGCGTTGGCGTTCATGTTGGCGCTCCTTGGCGACTTACGTTGCGGCCTTTGCAAAATACACGGGCGCGTCCCTACAGGGTGGCCGCGCCGACCTGCTTGTGCTTTTCGGCCACGTAGCTGGCCACGAGGTTAAAGGCCAGCGTGAAAACGAAAAGAACGATGCCGATGGCGAAAAGCGCCCGGTAGTGGTTGCCGCGAAAGGCCGCTTCGGCCATTTCCGCGGCGATGCTCGACGGCATGGGCCGCACGGGCGAAAAAATGGAGGTGGGGATGATCGCCGCGCCGCCGGCCACCATGAGCACGACCATGGTCTCGCCGATGGCCCGGGACATGCCGAGCATGACCGCCGTGGAAATGCCCGACAGCGAAGCCGGCAGCACCACCTTGGTGATGGTCTCGAAATGGGTGGCGCCCAGCGCCAGCGAAGCTTCCTTGAGCTCGCGGGGCACGGAGTAGATCGCGTCCTCGGACACCGAGCAGATGGTGGGCACGGACATGAAGGCCAGCATGATGGAGGCGTTAAAGAGGTTGAGCCCCGTGGCCAGGTCGAAGGTGTCCTGCAGGTAGGGCGCAACCACCACCATGCCGAAAAAGCCAATGACCACCGAGGGCAGCGCGGCCAACAGCTCGACGATGGGCTTGAAAATGTCGCGGGTCTTGCGGCTGGCGATCTCGGCCAGATAGATGGCGGTCATGACCCCGAGCGGGATGGCGATGGCCGAGGACAGGGCCGTGACGGCGAGCGAGGCCACGATCAGGGGAAAGATGCCGAAGGCCGGCGGATCGGAGGTCGGGTACCACAGGGACCCGAACAGGAAGTCCGAGACCGATACCACGCCAAAAATCGGCAGGCCCTCCACGAACAGGTAGACCATGATGAGCGCCAGGGCCACGATGGAGGACAGGGCGGTCAGGAAAAAGACGTTGCGGACCAGATCGTCCTTGCCTTTGCGCGAAAGAGCCATGCGAGTTCTCCCGAGAGCGCGTCCCGGTCCCGACACCGGAACCGGGACGCGTAAATGGGCGTGTGTTAAACGATACGGCTAGCTGAGCGGCACGAAACCGACTTCCTTGACCAGCTTCTGGCCGTCGGGGCCGAGCAGGAAGTCGACCAGCCCCTTGGCCGCGCCGGAGGGAGCGCCGTTGGTGTAGATGTACAGGTCGCGGGATATGGGGTACTTCTTGGACTTGGCGGTCTCGGCGGTGGCCTTGACGCCGTCCACGGTCAGGGGCTTGGTGGAGGCGTCAAGATAGCCCAGGCCGACATAGCCGATGGCGTTCTTGTTCTTGCTGACGGCCTGGACCACGGCGCCGTTGGAAGCCTGCATCAGGGCGCCGGGGAACACGCGCTCCTTCTTCATGACCAGGTGCTCCCAGGTCTCGTAGGTGCCCGAGGAGGTGTCGCGGGAAATGACGACCACCGGACCCGCGCCGCCGAGGTCCTTCCAGGCGGTGATCTTGCCGGTATAGAGGTCCTTCAGCTGGGCCAGGGTGGCGGCCTCGAGCTTGTTGGCCGGGTTGACGATCGGGACGATGGCGTCGATGGCCACCACGGTCTGGACCGGATTCTCGCCCTTGCTCTTGGCCAGGTCGATTTCCTTCTGCTCCATGGCGCGCGAGGCCATGGCGATATCGGTGGAGCCGTCGATCAGGGACTTGATGCCGTTGCCCGAACCGCCGCCGGAAACGGAAATTTTCACATCCGGATGCGCCTTCATGTAGGCCTCGACGACCTTCTGCATGATGGGCAGGACGGTGGTGGAACCGTTGACCTTGATGGTGGTTTCGGCAAACGCGGTGGAGGCCACGAGCAGCAGCGCGGCTACGATACCAATAAGTTTTTTCATGAGAACCCTCCTAAATGGTTGTCGCGCCACGATTGGCGCGAAATGCCCCGGTCACGGGCGAAACCTATGGGCGGACTGTGACGGTTCGGTGACAAGGCCACGGAAAACGCGTGACGCAGCTTCTTGCCAGAATTCACAAATGATTCTCAAAGGTTGTATTTCCAGATTGTTACAAGGCCTTGGTGACGGCCCGCCTTGCCCGCCGCACCGGAAGACCGGGCGGCAAGCCGCTCCGAACGAGGCGGCTCCTTGACCGCGGGGCTTGGCCGGTCTATGAACCTATCATATACCTGGAACAGGAATTTTGACCACCCCTCCAGCCGGAGACGCCATGCCCGCACCGTTTATTCTTTCGCCTTCGCTGCTTTCCGCCGACTTCAGCCGGCTGGCCGACGAGCTGGCCGACCTGGAGGGTGCCGGCCTGGGCTGGGTCCACCTGGACGTCATGGATGGGCTGTTCGTGCCCAACATCACCTTCGGCCCGCCGATCATCGCCGCCCTGCGCCGCCGCAGCAAGCTGTACTTCGACACGCATCTCATGATCGAGCGGCCGGAGCGCTACTTGGCCGCCTTTCGCGAGGCCGGCTCGGACCTTATCTGCGTCCACGCCGAGGCCACGGTCCACCTGGAGCGCGTGGTCTCGGAAATCCGACGTCTCGGCGCCGCTCCGGGCGTGGCCCTCAATCCGGCCACGCCGCTTTCCCACGTTGAATACCTGCTGCCCCAGCTCGATCTGGTGTTGGTAATGACCGTCAACCCGGGATTCGGTGGCCAGTCCTTCATTCCGTTCTGTCTGGACAAGATCAAGGATCTCGCAACCATGCGCCGGGAACGCGACCTTTCCTTCCGCATCCAGGTGGACGGCGGCGTCTCCCCGGACAATACCGCCGCCCTGGTGGCGGCCGGCGCCGACGTGTTGGTGTCCGGGTCGGCCTTTTTCGGCCACCCCCCCTACAAGGAGCGCCTGGATGTCTTTCAGGCGGCGGCTGCGACCAGCCCCACCTAACCGGGATCGCCGGCCCGGCGGTTTTCACGCCGCGCGGCGCTCCCCCCTGCCCGTCGTACAGGCGGCCCCCGGCGACATGCCGGGCCGGCTCACGCGTCTGTCCTCCATTTTCGACGCCCTGGACCAGGGCATCGCCTTCGTTTCCCCCGAAGGCCTGGTCATGGAAATAAACGACCGCTACCTGGCCCTGCTCGGTCGCCCGGCCGAAGACATCCTCGGCCGGGGGCTGGCCGCCCTGGACCTGGAAACCGAGGATTACCAGGCCAGCGCCTTTCTGGACCTTTTCCGGCGCGGCGTGGCCCATGCACCGGTCTCCTTCGACCGCCGCCTGGGCGACCGGGACGTCACGGCCAAGCTCCAGCCCGTCTTCGACCAGGGCCGCCTGACCGGCCTGCTCGTGTCGCTCATCGACGTCACGCCGCTGGTCGAGGCCAGACTCTCGGTGGAGCGCGAAAGAAGCTTTCTCGAACAGGTCATCACCATCGCCGGCGCGGCCATCTGCATCGTCAACCGCGACGACGTGGTGGTCACCATAAACGACGAATTCACGGCCATTACCGGCTACAGTCGCGATCAGGCCCTCGGCCGCGACCGGGCCGGGCTGTTGCGGGAATCCCCGCCCTCGCCCAGCCCGGCCAACCCGGCCGCGCCCGGCAACGGGGCCGTGCAGAAACGTCAGTCCCAGATCCTGACCCGCGACGGCCAGCGGCTGACCATCCTCAAAAACGCCGCCCCCATCCTCGATGCCACGGGGACGCCCACCGGCGGCATCGAGTCCTTCGTCGACGTCTCGAACCTCATCCGGGCCCGGGTGGAAGCCGAGGAAGCCAGCCGCATGAAGTCGGCCTTCCTGGCCAACATGAGCCACGAGATCCGCACACCCTTAAACGCCATCCTGGGCCTGACCCAGATTCTGCGCAAAACCGGGCTGACCGACGAGCAGCGCGATTGCCTGGACACCATGCGCGCGGCCGGCGAAGGGCTGCTGGTCATTCTCGGCGACATTCTCGATTTCTCCCGCATGGAGGTCGGCCGCCTGGAAATCCGGCCCGCGCCCCTGGACCTCGAACGCCTGCTCGAGGAAACCCGCCGGGTCATGGAGCCGCTGGCCACGGAGCGCGGCCTGACCCTGGCCCTGGAGCACGACCCGGGACTGCCCCGGGTGCTGGTGTGCGATCCGGTGCGCCTCAAGCAGATCCTGCTCAACCTTATTTCCAACGCCATCAAGTTCACGCCCCAGGGGCGCGTGACCCTGACCGCCGGCCGGGCCCGGGAACCCTTCGCCTATGCAGGACCGGTGGCCGTGCAGTTTTCGGTGCGCGACACCGGGCCGGGCATCCCCGAGGGTATGCGGGAGCGCATTTTCGAGCCTTTTGTCCAGACCGACGAGACCATGGCCGGCAACCAGGGCGGCACGGGCCTGGGCCTTTCCATCTCCGACCGGCTCGTGCGGCTTCTCGGCGGCACGGGACTTTCGGTGACCAGCCAGCCGGGCAAGGGCAGCACGTTTTTTTTCACCCTGCGCCTGCCCGAGCCCGACACCGCCGCCGCGCCGCCGCCGACCGACGGCCCCCTGCCCCCGGCCCTGGACCTCGGCGGCCTGCGGGTGTTGGTGGCCGAGGACAACCCCTTCAACCGCTTCCTGCTCCAGAAAATTCTGGAAAAGCTCGGCGTGGGCCAGCAGACCTTCGCCGACAACGGCCTGGAAGCCCTGGACAAAATCCTGGCCGCCCGTGACGCCGACACGCCCTTCCACATCGTGTTCATGGACCTGCGCATGCCCGGCATCGACGGTCTGGAAGCCACGCGCCGGGCACGCGCGGCCGGTATCGACACCCCCATCGTGGCGCTGACGGCCCAAAGCTCGTCCGAGGACGCCGCGCGCTGCCGCGAGGCCGGCATGTCGGCCTTTTTTTCCAAGCCCTACCGCATCAACGACCTGGAAACAGTGCTCGTCAACCTCGTTTCCGAGCCCATGCCGGCGGCTAAATGACGCCCGACAACCGCCAGCAGGCCCGGGACTTCCTGGTCGGGACGCATCAACTCAGCCCGGCCGAGGCCGAGGAAGCCCTCGGCGTGGCCGCCGCGGTGCTGCGAACGGGGCTGTCGGGGCTGGCCGAGGCCATCCGGACAGGCGACGGGGCGCAGTGCGCCGAGCAGGCCCATGCGCTCAAGGGCAATCTGCTCAATCTCGGCCTGCCGGACTTGGCCGCCCTGGCCGCCCTGGCCATGGAACCGGCCCGGACAAATGATTTCGAGGCGATCCGGGAGATGGCAACCAACCTCACCAACGCCCTCGATTCGTTTTGGGAGCGGGGGCATGCGAGAGGGGGAACCCTTTGAAAAGGGTTGCCCCCTCTCGCGCTCTCCCCTTCCGAAACTTTTTGGCTTTATTGGCGCAGCACAGGCAACAGGCAGTTATCGTTAAAAGTTTTTGGTGAGGGGGTCTGGGGGAGAACCTTTTTTCAAAAAGGTTCTCCCCCGGCTTCTTTCCAATTTTTCCCGAACCACGGCTCTAGGCAGCATCGACGCGTCGTGGTAGGGGCAATCTCCATGGAAACAAGCCATGACGCCCTGTTGCAGGGGCCAATTTACATCGCCGGACACCGGGGACTGGTCGGGGCGGCCATCGCCCGGGAACTGGGCCATCTTGGCGCGACGCTCATCACCAAAACCCACGCCGAGCTTGACCTGACCAATCAGGCGGCGGTGCGGGCCTTTTTCGACAACGAACGGCCGGCGGCGGTGTTCCTGGCCGCGGCCAAGGTCGGCGGCATCCACGCCAACGCCACGTATCCGGCGGATTTCATCCGCGACAACCTGCTGATTTCGACCAACGTCATCGACGCGGCCAAAAACGCGGGCGTCAAAAAACTCGTCTTTCTCGGCTCTTCCTGCATCTATCCGAGGCTCGCCCCCCAGCCCATGCGCGAGGACTGCCTGCTCACCGGCCCCCTCGAGCCGACCAACCAGTGGTACGCCATCGCCAAGATCGCCGGCATCAAGATGTGCCAGGCCTACCGCCGCCAGTACGGATTTTCGGCCATAAGCCTCATGCCGACCAACCTTTATGGCCGGGGAGACAACTTCACGCCCGTCAACTCCCACGTCATACCGGGACTCATGCGCCGCTTTCACGAAGCCAGACTCGCCGGCAGCAAACAGGTGGTCGTGTGGGGCACGGGCGAGGCCCGGCGCGAATTCCTGCACGTCGACGATATGGCCCGGGCCTCGATTGCCTGCTACCTGCGCTACGACGACGAGGAAATCGTCAACATCGGCTCGGGCCACGAGGTCACCATCCGGGAACTGGCCGCGCTCATGGCCAAGGTGACGGGCTACAAAGGCGAGATCGTCTTCGACGCGTCCAAGCCCGACGGCACGCCGCGCAAGGCCCTGGACATCGGCCGCCTGCACTCCCTCGGCTGGGAACCCACATTTTCCCTGGAAAGCGGACTCGCGGATACCTACCGCTGGTTCTGCGACAACATCGCCTCCGCCCGCATGGGGTAGGTGAAAAACTGGGGGAGGCCCTTTCTGAAGAAAGGGCCTCCCCCAGGCCCCCTCCCCAAAGACTTTCAATAGTACTGAAATGGCAACCGTAACGCGTCAGTATCGATAGGAAATTTAGGAAAGGGAGAGCGCGAGAGGGGACAACCCTTTTTAAAGGGTTTCCCCTCTCGCATCTTCCCTTCTCCTTAAGGAGCATACCATAATGCTGGACCTTAAATTCGTGCGCCAGAATCCCGAAGCCGTGGCCGAGGGCATGGCCAGGCGGCATTTTCCCCTGGACCTGCCGGCCTTTCTGGCCCTGGAAGAGGCCCGCCGCGAAACCTTGACCGCCGTTGAACAAAAAAAAGGCCAGCGCAACGCGGCCTCGGCCGAAGTGGCCAAGATCAAGCGCCAGGGCGGCGACGCCGCCGCCGTGCTGGAAGGTCTCGGCACGCTGTCCGCCGAGATCAAGGCCCTGGACGAAAAGACCCGGTGCCTCGACGAGCAGGTGCGGCAGTGGCTGCTCGGCGTGCCGAACATCCCCAACGCCTCCACGCCGGACGGCGCCGGGGAAAACGACAATCCCACCGTACGCATGGTGGGGACGCCGCGCACCTTCGATTTTCCCATCAAGGAACACCAGGACGTGGGCACGGCCCTGGGGGGACTCGATTTCGAGCGGGCGGCCAAGCTCTCCGGCGCGCGGTTCGTGGTGTTGCGCCGGGGACTGGCCAGGCTCGAGCGCGCCCTGGCCGCGTTCATGCTCGACACCCACATCGCCGAACACGGCTACGCCGAGGTAGCCACGCCCTACATCGTCAATGCCGAGAGCCTTCTCGGCACGGGCCAGCTGCCCAAGTTCGCCGAGGACCTCTTCAAGCTCGAGGGCATGGAGTCCTACCTCATTCCCACGGCCGAGGTGCCGGTGACCAACCTGCACCGGGGCGAGGTCCTGCCCGAATCGGCCCTGCCCGTGGCCTACTGCTGCCACACCCAGTGCTTCCGGTCCGAGGCCGGCTCCTACGGCAAGGACACCAAGGGGCTTATCCGCCTGCACCAGTTCGGCAAGGTGGAACTCGTGCGTCTGGTGCATCCGGACACCTCCTACGACGAGCTGGAAAAGCTCACCGGCCATGCCGAGGCCATCCTGCAAAAGCTGGAGCTGCCCTACCGCGTGGTGGCGCTTTGCACCGGCGACCTGGGTTTTTCCTCGGCCAAGACCTACGACCTGGAGGTCTGGCTTCCGGGGCAGAACAAATACCGCGAGATTTCCTCGTGCTCGAATTTCGAGGATTTCCAGGCCCGGCGCGCCGACATCCGCTTCAAGCCGGCAGGCGGCAAGAAGACGTTGCTGGTGCACACCCTAAACGGCTCGGGGCTGGCCATCGGCCGCACCATGGCCGCGATTTTGGAAAACTGCCTGCAAAAGGACGGCTCGGTGACGGTTCCCAAGGCCTTGGTGCCCTACATGGGCGGCATCGAGTCGCTACAGCCCGAAGGGAAAGACGCATGAACGGGAGCAAACGCCAGGACTTCATGGAAGCCCTCAAGCGGGGGCTTATCATCGGCGGGTCGGTCGGCGTCATCGGCGGCCTTTTTTTCATGGACATCCGCCGGGGGCTCATCCTCGGTCTTGTGGGTGGCTTTTTCGCCGTGATCACCCGCCGGGCCATCGACAAGCGCCGGGGAGGCTGATTGCCGCCGCCGGCCGGAAATGTCGCGACGCCATGCAAAAAGGGCGGGAGGCCAAGCCTTCCGCCCTTTTACTTGTCGTGTCGCCTGCGGATTTAATTGGAGACCAGGTTCAGGTTCCGCATGCCCATGGCCACGTAGATGTCGGCCAGGGCGCTCTGGTAATCGGTCAGGGCCTGGGTCAGGTTGGTTTCCGCCGTGGTCAGCGAGGATTGGGCCGTCAGCACATCCACGCTCGTGCCGACCTGGGCCTGGTACCGGGCAATGGCCATGCGGAAGCCTTCCTTGGACGCCTCCACGGCCGTGCGGGCCACGGAGATGCGTTTGGCCGCGTCCTGGATATTGAGGTAGCAGGTCTTGACCTGGTAGCCGACGTCCAGGCGCAGCTTGGCCAGATCGGCCTGGAGCTTCTTGACCGTCTCGCGGGCCGACTGCATGCCGAAAAAGGTGGAACCCCAGTCCCAGGCCTGCAAGGTGGCCGAGACGCCGACGGCCGAAGCCTCGGGCGTGGTGGAGCCGGACATGTCCCGAAGCGACAGGTCGGCGGAGTTGCCCTGCTTGGTATAGGTGTACTGGGCCTGAATCTGCGGATACAGCGGGCTGGCCGCGATCTTGACGTCCTTTTCGGCCATCTGCACCGACTTGACGCCCATGTAGAGGTCCGGGCGCTGCTTGTAGGCCGTATTGAGACAGTCCTCGATGCTCATGGTGAACGGCAGATAGTTCAGCCCGCCCACGTAGTTCGTCTGCTGGTTGAGCGGCAGATTGAGCAGGGAATTCAGCTGGGCGGTTTGCACCAGCACCGTATTCTGGGAGGAAAGCAGGGTCTGCTCCGCCGCCGCCAGATCGGATTCCGCCTGCAGGACGTCGAGACGCGGCTTGAGGCCGACGTCATAGTAGGCCTGGGCCACTTTGTACTGGGATTCGAGCCGGGCCACGGAGTCCTTGTTGCTCTGCACGTTGGACCGGGCCTGGAGCAGGGTCAAGAAGGCCTGTTGCACGGATTTAATCAGGGAAAGTTCGGTGTAGTCGATATTGGCGGTACTGTATTCTTTGTTGAGCGCCGCCTTCTGGTAGGAGCTCAACAGTTTGAAGCCCGTGAAGATGGGCTGCGTCACCGTCAGCTGGAGCTGGTAGAGGTTTTGCCAGTAGCCCTGCCGCGAATGGGTAGTACGCGTTGTGGAAAGCGAGGTGCCGGCCATGGAGTTGATGATCTGGTTGCCGGGCAGGGACTGGGAATTGGTGCCGATGGACTCGGCGTCGGTGCGCTGGAAGGTGTAGCTGACCGTGCCCACCGGGGCGAAGTTGGCCATGGCCTGGCGACGGCTTTCCTCGGCGCCGCTTAAGGTCGCGCGGGCCGACTGCATCTGGGGGTTGGCGTCGAGGCCGCGCTTGACGCTCGACTCCATATCCATGGGCTGCCCTTCGGGGGCCACTCCGGCCGCGCCCGGGGCGATCTGCTTGGCCACTGCCGTATCCGTCCGATCCGCGTTGACGAAATCCGGCAGCGGTATTTTTTCGATTTTCTTCTCGATGCCGCTGTTTGGGATGGTGGCTGTGGCGGAGGCATCGGGGGGCATCGCCCCTTTGGTGTAGCGATTGGCCACGCGGTCCGACGCGGCGGGCGTGGCGGCGTTCTGGGCCAGGGCCGGGGCGGCCAGAAGCGCGACGAGAACAACACCGGCCCCAAAGGCCAGAAAAATCCTTCGTTTGGACATTGCGGTCATTCCGTCCTTCTCCATGCCGGGTGTTTACCCGTTAAATCGGGTAAATCCCGATAAAACAATTAATCCGGAATGTATAGCGTTGTGAACAGGCATTAACCAAACAGACAAACAACCTTCCGATCCTATTAGCCTACCCGCTTTAAAAGCATTTGTCGAGACACGTTTCCCCCTGGTTGCGCCCGAGGGCCCGGTGCCGTAAAACCGGCCAAGCGAGCGGTCATGCAGCCGCCGCGAAAGGAGTCCCATGTCCCTGGCCACACGACTCGGCTTCGCGGCCGCCCCGGTTTTCCTCATCGACGGCAGCGCGTTTTTCTATCGCGGCTACCACGCCTTCCGCGACATCGCCCGTTCGGACGGCTTTCCGACCAGCGCTCTGTTCATGATCTTTCGCCTGTTGTTCAAACTCGTCAAAGAGCAGCGCCCGCAACACCTGGTTTTCTTCCTGGACGGACGCGGACCGTCCTTTCGCAGCAAGATTTATGCCGACTACAAGGCCAACCGCGAGGCCATGCCCGAGCCCCTGGCCCGGCAGGTCGAACCGCTGCTGGACGGGCTGCGCCTTTTCGGCGCGCGGGTCATCGTGCCCGAGGACGCCGAGGCCGACGACGGCATCGCCTCCCTGGCCGCCCGGTTTCGGGAGCGCCTCCCCGTGGTCATCGTGGGCGCGGACAAGGACCTCAAGCAGTGCCTGGACGAGCGCGTGGTCCTCTACGACCCCTCGGGCAAGGCCGAGAGACTCACCACCAAGGCCGACTTCACCGCCGAGTGCGGCATCGAGCCCGCGTCCTGGCCGGATTTGCAGGCCCTGGTCGGCGACACCAGCGACAACATCCCGGGCGTGCCCGGCATCGGCATCAAGACCGCGCTTGGCATCCTGCGCGAGCATCCCACCCTGGAAGACATGCGCGAGCACTTGCAGGACCTCAAGGCCACGGTCCGCAAGAAAATCGAACCCGCCATCGAGGACGTCTTCCTTTACAGGGAACTGACGCGCCTGCGCACCAACCTGTTGCCCGAGGTGTCCCTGGCCGATACCGCCTTGACGCCGCCGGACGCCGAAAGGTTACGCGCTTTTCTCGAATCCTATGAATTTCGCACCCTGGCGCGCGACATCCCGGGCCTGTCCAGCGTGATGCCGGCGGAAACCAAGCGGGAAGCCGCCACCAGCCACCGGCTGTCGCTCTTCGACGATCCCCCGGCGGGGGATGCCGCCGAGCCGGCATCCGACCCGGCGCCAAAGCCCGTGCCGGCCGAAAAGCTGCCCGAGCTGGCCGGACGCCGGGTCGCCCTTGTCCCGGTCGAGGCCGGCTTCACCCTGTCCCTGGGGCAAGGCGAGGTCACAACCGACGCCGCCCCGGCCGCCCTGGCCCCGCTGCTGGCCAAGGCCGACCGCGTGGCCGTGCCCTCGGTCAAGGAGATGCTGGCCATGGACGCGGCCTTTGCCGCCCTGCCGCTGCCTCTGTGGTTCGACCTGGGGCTGGCGGCCTATCTGCTCGACCCCGAGCAGCGCAACTACGGCTTCCCGAGGCTTCGCGACAGCCTTTTCGCCGATCCCACCGTGGACGCCGACGCGATCTCTCCCGATGACACGGCCAAGGCGGCCGCGCTCTTGGCCGACGTCTACGCCGCCCGTCTGGACACGGCCGGACTGACCGATCTGGTCGAACGGCTGGAGCTGCCGCTCATTCCGGTGCTGCTCGACATGGAGCGGGCCGGCATCGGCGTGGATTTGCGGTCCCTGGCCGCCTTCGGCGCGGAAGTGGCGACGGACCTGACCCGGCTGGAAAAGGAGCTGCACGCCTTGGCCGGCCATCCTTTCAACCCCCGTTCCAGCCAGCAGCTCGGCGAGATCCTTTTTACCGAAATGGGGCTTACGCCCAAGGGCAAGACTCCGGGCGGCGCGGCTTCCACGTCCCAGGACGCCCTGGAGCGTCTGGCCGGCTCCAATCCCCTGGTCGACCGCATCCTGGAATTTCGCAAGCTCGAAAAGCTGCGCTCCACCTATCTCGACCCGCTGCCGAAGCTGGCCGACGCGGCCAGCCGCATCCACACCACGCTCAACAACATGGCCACGGCCACCGGCCGATTGTCGAGCTCCAATCCCAACCTGCAAAACATCCCCATCCGCGGTCCGCTCGGGCGGCGCATGCGCGAATGTTTCGTGGCCGGTCCGGGCAAGACGCTGGTCGCGGCCGACTATTCCCAGATCGAGCTGCGGGTGCTGGCCCACCTTTCCGGCGAACCGGCCCTGCTGTCGGCTTTCGCCGCCGGGGCCGACATCCACGCCCGCACCGCCTCGCTGCTTTTCGACAAGCCGGAAGCGGCCATCGGCCCGGACGAACGCCGGCAGGCCAAGACCATCAACTTCGGCCTGCTCTACGGCATGGGGCCGCAAAAACTCTCCCGCGACCTCGGCATCAAGCTCGATGCGGCCAAAGCGTTTATTGCCAAGTATTTCGAACGCCTGTCCGGACTCTCCGCCTTTTACGACGGTATCGTGGATTCGGCCAAGGCCCAGGGCTACGTCACCACCCTGGCCGGACGCCGGCGGCTTTTGCCCGACATCGAATCGAAAAATTCCCAGCTTGCCTCCCAGGCCAGACGGCAGGCCATCAACACCGTGGTCCAGGGCGGCGCGGCCGATATCATCAAAATGGCCATGCTGGCCGCCCACAAGGACGCGGACCTCAAGCGGGCCGGCGCGGTCATGGTGCTGCAAATCCACGACGAACTGCTTCTGGAGACCCCCCTGGACACCGCCGATGCGGCCGGAAAGCGACTGTCCGACCTCATGTGCGGCGTCATTACGCTCGCCGTTCCGCTCGTGGTCGACTGGGGCACGGGCCACACCTGGGGCCAGGCGCATTAGAAAGATGTTTCAAAGCGAACTGGGGGGGAAACTTTTCTGAAGAAAAGTTTCCCCCCAGCCCCCCTTCCAAAGACTTTCAATAATGGCTGTATGTTATTTACAACATCTGGAGCCGCTAAAAAGTTTAGGAAAGGGAGAGCGCGAGAGGGGAGAACCCTTTTCAAAGGGTTTCCCCTCTCGCTCACTCTTTTTAATCCGGATCGTAGGGACTTTTAATCGAGGGCGAAGTTCCGTATTGTAGGCATCAAATCATGGCCTGCCGGGAGAAGTCCCGGTACGGCGCAACGAGAGGAAACGCGGCATGCCGCCAACCGGTAAATCCATACGTGAAGACCTGGGCAGGGCCAAGGCCGCCTATGCCAAAAACGAGGACCTGCGCACGGTCCAGCTTTTGGCCACGGCGCTCAAGGCGTTCGTTTCCGTCAAGCTGCCCTCTTCCGACCGCATCATAGTGGAAGGCCTTTTGCGCGAATGCTTCGCCAACATCAGCAAGCTGCCCCGGGTCAGGAAATACGCGCCAAACGGCGTCCCCTACGCCAAAGGCCAGGAACAAAAGCTTTGCGCCTACCTGCTGCCCCTGGCCCAAAAAATCGCCGACGACATCAATCGCGAAAGCCTGGACGCCATGCGCGAACGCAAGCTGCGCATCGACCATGCCGTCATCAAGGGCACCAAGCTCCTCGCCGAAGGCAATCTGCTCGAAGCCCAACGGAATTTCCGGGCGGCAGTGGAGGATTACGTCGACGAAAAAGGGCTTTTCCCGCTCATTGCCTCCCGGCTCATCGACGCCGGCCATTTCAAGGCGTCCCTGGAGTATGTCAAGCGGGCCATGGAAGAGGCGCCGGACAACCCCCGCGCCTACGACTTTCTCATGACCGCCGCCGGCAAGACCGACGAATGGCCCCTGGCCGAGCGCATCCTGAGCGATGCCAAGCCCAAGCCCGGCGCACACCCCCTGCTCGACCAGGCCCTGGCCATGGTCCATGCGCGGCTTGGCAACTGGCAGGAGGCTCAAAGCGCGGCCAAGCGGGCCATAGACGCCGACGCGCAGCTCCTCGACGCCCGCAAGGTCCTGGCCGTTGCCGCCAAAAAACTTGCCGCCACGCCACCGGCCCAGGCGTCCTGATACCGACGCCGCTTACAGCCCGCCCAACGCGGCCACGAGCGCCGCGGCATGTTCCGGCCAGGCGGCGGCCAACAGCGCCTGCTCCTGCGGCGGGCACGGCTCCATGAGTTGCGCCCCGGCCCCGGCCAATTCCTCGGCGGAAAAGGAACCCAGAAAATCGAGCAACCCGAGGCCGGCGTCGCCGCAGTCCGGCCGCTCGCCAAGGGCCGCCGCGAAACCGGACACGAGGGCGGGCACGACAGCCGCATCGGCCAAAACAAGCTCCCCCACACCGTTTACCCGGTCCAGGCGCGCCCGCATGGTCATGTTGGTGAAAAAAGAAAGCCCGGCCAGGCGCTCGGCCATGGGACCGGCCTCGGTAAAGGACCGCGACGCGCCATGCCCCCGCACCGTGATCAGTCTGGCCGAAACCGTTCCGTCGGAAACCCTGGCCACGAAATCCCCGGCCCCATGGTGCCACGGCCCGATGGATGCCCCGGTTTCCGCATCGTAATACCGGGTCAGAATCCTAGCCGCTTCGCCGTACAGCGCCGCCGCCTCACCCTGCGTCAGCACACGCTCGCCGGCGTCAAAATCCCACAGCCGCACCCGGCCCGAACCGTCCTGGTGGAACTCGTGGTAGCCGGCGAACCACTCCTCGAGCAGCAGCCCAAGCCCCGCCACCCGGCCATAGGCATACGGACACGGCAGAAACTCCGGCGTGAAGCGCGCGCGCAAGGTTTCGAGGAGCCCGGCCTCGACCTCCAGACAGCCCAGGCCCATTTCCGAGGCCGCCACATTGACGCAGAACTTCGCCGCGTCGCCGTCGAAGCGCACCGTGCAGCTGGCCGGATGATACAGCGCCCCATGCTTCTCGGCCCGAAGCACAATCTCCATTGCCCCCGCCAGCCCGTCCGGCCGCCCCGACGCCACCAGCGCCCGCGTCAGCGGCGCGAAGCCCTCGCCGGAAACGAACGCTTCCAGAGCCTCGAAATAGGCCCCATACGTGAGCCCCGTGTCGTCGCCCTCGACAGGCATGGAGGCGCGGTCGGGCGCGTAGGCCATGGCCCCGCTCGGCGAGGCGATTTCCTTGATGATGCGGATGTCGTTGCTGTCCATGGTGCTTGCTCGTGTGCCTTGTCTCGCTCTGCCCAAGGGCTCTGCCCCTGCTTCGCCTCGCCTCGCCTCGCTCACCTCTGGCCGCGTTGCGCCGCGTACCGTCTGGCCGCCGCGACGAAGTTCGGCGCCCAGTGGGGCGCGCCCTCGGCGTGGATGTGGGTATAGGCGGCGAAAGTGTTGCCCGTAAGCAGGCCGTCGTGTCCCTCGTGCATGCCAACGCCCCGCTCCATGGCCAGGGTGAAGGCTTCGGGATCAGGCAGTGAGGGACAATCCGGGACCGCCTGACAGCGGGAGTAATGAAATTCGTGTCCGTGCAGCAGGGTACCCGTGGGGTGGTAGGGATTGTCCCGCACCACCCGGGCCAGGCTGTAGCCCAGTCCCTGGGGCCTGGCGCAAAGCGTGGTGGTCACGGGAAACACCCCGGCCATGGGGTAGACGGTTCCCTGCACCTCGAGCCCCCGGCACAAGTACATGAACCCGCCGCATTCGGCGTAGATGGGGAGTCCCGAAGCGGAAAGGGCGCGCACCCGCTCCCGCACGAGGCGGTTGTCGGCCAGGGCCACGACCTGGGTTTCGGGAAAGCCGCCGCCGAGGTAGAGGCCGTCGAGAGCGGGCCAGGGGGCCGGGTCGAGGATGCTGACAAAGGTGACGCGGGCGCCGGCCCGCGTCAGCGCCTCGATATTTTCCGGGTAGTAGAACCACAGGGCCGCGTCGCGCACTACGCCGATGACCGGCGCGTCCGGGTCGACCGGCGCGGGGGGCGGCGAAAGCGGCATGTCGGGCAGCGGCGGCGCGGAACGAGCCAGGGCAACCAGCCTGTCGAGGTCCACATGCTCGCGCACAAGGGCGGCCAGGCCGTCCAGGATGGCGCCCACAGCGACATGCTCCCGGTTGGAGACCAGCCCCATGTGGCGCTCGGGAATGGGATTGTCGGAAATCTTGGGCAGCAGGCCAAAGACCGGCACCCTGGCCAGGGTTTCGATGCTCTCGCGCACGATGGCCCTGTGGCGCGGCCCGGCGGTGCGGTTGGCCACCACGCCGCCAAGGCGCAGTCCCGGCTCGAAGCCGGCCACGCCCGCGACCAGGGCGGCGGCGGTGCGGGTCATCTTGGTGGCGTCGAGAATGAGGACAACCGGGGCGTCGAGCTGGCGGGCGAGCCCGGCGGTGGAGCAGGAGCCGGCCACGTCCATGCCGTCGAAGATGCCGCGATTGCCTTCGATAACGGCGATATCGCAGTCTTGGGATTTTTCCAGGAAAAAGGAGGGAAGCCTTTCGGCGGGCAATAAAAAAGGGTCCAGATTGGTGGCGTCGCACCCGGCGGCAAGCCCGAGCCAAGCGGCGTCGATGTAATCCGGACCCTTTTTGAACGGATGGACGCGCAGCCCGGCGGCGGCCAGAGCCCGACAAATACCAAGAGACAGAATGGTCTTGCCTGCGCCCCCGGATAGCCCGGCCAGGACAAGACGCGGACGATCATTCACGGCGCGCATCGTCGTTCGCGCCTGACGGCACGGCTGGTTTTCGTGTTCCACGGGGCGATCGCCGCCGTGGCGGCCGCAGCCTCAAGCGCATCCGTCACGGCGACGCCTGGTCGATCGTGCGTCGGACGCCTTGCGAACTAGTCTTCCTCGGCCTGCTGCTTGCCCACGCCGGCCAAGCCGTACATGGAGGTGCTACCGCTGGACCAGAAGATGACTTTCCCTTCGTTGACCAGCTCGGTGAGGACCTTTTTGACTTCGCGGGGCTTTTTGTCCGGGAAAATCTTGCAGAAATCGTTGAAATAGAACTTGCTCTTGCCCGTTTTGCCCGTGAGGAACTCGAGCACCTGCTCTTTCTCGGAAGCCATACCATTCCCTCTTTGTTTAATGCGGGCGGGAAGGAAACCCTTCCCGCCCGGATGGTTGATGCTTAGGCCTCGATGTGCTTGGTGAACTTGAACTGCGTGCTCTGGCGCCACGTGTAGTAGGCCGGATCACGGAAGTCATCGATGCAGTGGTGCGAGAACTCGAGGTCGCACAGCTCGAAGAACTTCTCCCAGCCGATGCGCTCGGCCCATTCGCCCAGGCGCTCGTACTTCTTGGCGTTGGCGGCGTAGACCTCGACGATGTGTTTGACCATCTTGGTCAGCGTCGGCCAGCGGGGCGGCTCGTTGGGAATATAGGCCACAACGACCTTGGAGAACTTCGGCATGGAGATGCGGTTGGACACCTTGCCGCCGACCATGAGCACGATGCCGTCGCCCTCGCCGGAAGCGAGCGGCATGGCCGGGCACATGGTGTAGCAGTTGCCGCAGTACATGCAGCGCGAGGCGTTGACCACGACGGAGTTGACCTTCTTGCCGTCGATCTCGACCTTGGTCGGCTTGATGGCGCCGGTGGGGCAGGCGGAGATGGCCAGCGGGATTTCACAGATGTTGTCCAGGCGGTCATGCTCGACGATAGGCGGCTTGCGGTGGATACCGACGATGCCGATGTCGGAGCAGTGCACGGCGCCGCACATGTTCAGGCAGCAGGCCAGCGAGATGCGGACCATGGCCGGCAGCTTCATGGACTGGAAGTAGTCGAACATCTCGTCCATGACGGCCTTGACCGGGCCGGAGGCGTCGGTGGCCGGGGTGTGGCAGTGCACATAGCCCTGGGTGTGGACGATGTTGGACACGCAGGCGCCGGTGCCGCCGATGGGGAACTTGTTGCTTCCGCCGGCGAACTTGCGGGACTCGAGGTCGGCGATCAGGCCCTTCAGGGCATCTTCGGTCTCGACCATGAATTCCACGTTGTTGCGCGTGGTGAAGCGCAGGTGGCCACCGCAGTGCTTGTCGGCGATTTCGCAGATCTCGCGGACATGGGTGACGCTCATGAGGCGGGCGCCGCCGACGCGCACGGTGTAGACCACGTCGCCGGAGAGGGCCACGTGCTTGAGCACGCCGGGCTTCACGATCTCGTGATAGTCCCACTGGCCTTTATTTTTCTTGATGACCGACGGATAGAACTCCTCGTAATGCCGAGGACCAATATCCGTGATCCGACCTTCCATGGGTTTGTCGGGATTGTATCCGGAAGAAATGAATGCCATATCTGTGTCCTCCCACTTATCTCATGTGTCTCTGGCGATAGGCCTTTTCGTCGTGGGCAAAGCCGCCGGGCACCTCATCTTCCTTGAAGAAGATGTAGGGGTTGGCACGGGGGGCTTCCACATGCTGCGGGATAGCCTTGGTGTTGGTGACCTCGAGCAGCTTCTGGAAGGAGAGACGTTTGATGGTCTCGCCCACGCGCTCGCGGTTCTTGCCTTCTTCCATCCACCAGTCCCAGATGTTCTCGATGATTTCCTTGAGCTCGTCGTAGGGCTTTTCCACCACGACGAAGGGCACGAGCAGGGAGGACATCTGCGCGCCGTCGAGGATCGGGGCCTTGGCGCCGACCAGGATGGACGTGCCGGTTTCCTTGCCGATCTTAACCGCCGCCGGCATCGTGTTGATGCAGTGCATGCAGCGGGTGCAGTTGCTGTTGTCGATGGCGAGCTTGGCGCCGTCGTAGCTCATGCAGCCGGTGGGGCAGCGGTCCACGACTTCCTTGACGATGTCGAAGGCGCCCCATTTGCCGTCGGCATGGGAACCGCCGCCCGGCTTGAACTCGCCGCCGACGTAGGCTTTCACGCGGTCCTGGTCGATGCGGATGTCGTCCTTCCAGGTGCCGATGACCGAGAAGTCGGAACGGGCGATGGAGGCCACGCAGCCGTTCGGGCAGCCGTCGAACTTGAACTTGAACTTGTAGGGGAAGGCCGGGCGGTGCAGCTCATCCTGATAGTCGTTGGTCAGGGTGTGGCACACGTCCTGGGTGTCGTAGCAGGCGAATTCGCAGCGGGACTGGCCCAGGCAGTCGGCCGGGGTGCGCAGGTTACTGCCCGAGCCACCGAGGTCCGTATTCAAAGTGTGGGTCAGGTCGTGGAAAATTTCCTCGAGCTGCGGGGTCGTGGTGCCAAGAAGCACGATGTCGCCGGTGGAACCGTGCATGTTGGTCAGGCCAGAGCCGCGCAGGTCCCAGATGTCCATGATCTGCCGGAGATATTCGGTGGTGTAGTATTTGCCGGAGGGCTGGGCCACACGAACCGTATGGAAATGGGCCACGCCGGGGAACATTTCGGGCTGGTCACAGTAGCGGCCGATGACGCCGCCGCCGTAGCCGAAAACGCCCACGATACCGCCGTGCTTCCAGTGGGTCTCCTTGTCCTTATAGGAGAGTTCCAGGACGCCGAGCAGGTCGTCGGCGCACTCGACCGGGATCTGAAAGTCCAGCCCCTTGGGGTTGGCTGCCCGGTGCGCGGCTTCCTGTTTGATGTCGGACACGAAGCTGGGCCAGGGCCCGGTTTCGAGCTGGTCCAACAGGGGGGTTTGGTGTTTCGCCATTTGCTTCCTCCAGTGGGGTTTGAAGAGTTACCGCCTTAACCAGTTAACATGCGCCCCGGGCGACGTCGCGCCACCTTTCGGCGCTTCCCCCCCCCGACCGACCCTGCTCGCCGGCGGGCGGGGCGTTATTCACGCGGGAGGTCTTAAAAAAACGTGAACGAATGCACAATCGCTCACGTCCTAAGATGACTAAAGCCTTATGTCAACGGGAAAACGGACTGTGGCCAGTCTGTGTGCATCTAAGCCACATAGCATTTTGCCCCTGTCGTTGCAAAGCCCTTTTGTCTCCGGCCGCCCCCCTCGCGCCCCTTGCCAAAGACCGGAATTTCTCCCATGCACGTCGCCATGCCCGACTCCGCACCCGTCTGCCGCCGTTGCGGCGCCTGCTGCCGCGACGGCGGCCCGGCCCTGCATGTCCGCGACCTGCCCCTGCTGCGGGACGGCGTCCTTGCGCCAACCGACCTCATGACCCTGCGCCGGGGCGAATACGTCACGGACAACGTGGCCGGCACGGTCGGCCCCTCGCCCGTCGAACTGGTCAAGATACGCCCGGTTCCGGGCCGCCGGGCCTGCCGGTTCTACCGTGCCGGCCCGACCGGGGCCTGCGCCATCCACCGGCATCGCCCGGCCCAGTGCCGCGCCCTTTTCTGCCAGGCTCCAAAGGCGCTGGCGGCCATGTACCGCACGGAGCTGCTGACCCGGCGCGACATCCTGGGGCCGGCCAGCCCCCTGGCCGAACTGTGCGCCCACCACGAGGCCGAAACGGGACTTTTGCGCCTGGCGGAGCTGTGCCGACAGGCCCTTTCCGGGGACGCCGACGCCCGCGAGGCCGTGGTTCGGGCCGAACGCCTCGACGCCGCCATGCGCGACCTCGTGCCCGAGCGGGCCGACGTCCCGCCCGAGATGCTCCTGTTCCTTTTCGGCCGCCCCCTTAGCCAGGCCCTGCCCGCCTGCCGGGCCGTCCTGAACCCGCCCGCCCTTTACAAGGGCGGCCCCAGCGCCTAAACAGACGACGCCATCATACTAAGAAGTAGCACCGTCTGCGAGGTTTTCATGAAACGTCTTCTGTTCGCCTTTCTCTTCGTTTGCGCCACCGCAGTCGCCGCCCAGGCCATGGGCTTGCGCCAGGGCTTTGGAAAATATCGCTACGGCGAGAGCTGCCAGACCCTTTTTTCCGGCCCCTCCTTCGCCTTGGAACGCGCCCGGCCCATCTGGAACAAGCAGCTCCAAATGTTCGGCCTGGCCTATGATCCCGATGTCGTGGCCAAAAGCCCCTTCATCCTGCACTACGACAAGGAGGAAAAAACCCAGTTCCAGGGCATCCCGCTCAACCGGATCTACTACGGCTGCGACAAAAATACCGGCCGGTTCTCCCTGGTGGTGCTCGTCCACGACCTGCTCACGGTCAAGGACCTCGTCAAGAAAACCACGGCCCTGCTCGGCGAGCCGACCGACACCACCATGATCCAGACCATCTGGGTCCTGCCCGACCTCTACGTCCAGATCGACCAGGTCTATATGCTCATCTACGACCGCCGGGCCGGCAAGGTTTGATCGCTGGCGATGTCCGCCGCGTCCGGTTCGCGCCACCTCCGGTGGATCGAGGCCGCCCGCACCATGGCCATGCTGGTGGTGGTCTGGTCCCACGCCAGCAACATGGCCTTCTTCCGCGAGGGTGACTTTTCCGTTACCCCGCTTTTCTCCGCCTGTCTGGTCACCTTTGCCGTGCCGGCCTTTTTCCTGCTGTCGCTTAAGGTCCTCTACGGCGTGCCGCTCGGCCACTGGCAGCGCCTGATCGAGCTGGCCGTGGGCTCCATGCAGCTCTGCTTCATCTTCGCCCTGCTCCAGCTCCTGTCCCTGGCCTGCCTCACCGGGGGGGAACTTTTCTGAAGAAAAGTTCCCCCCCGGGCCCCCCTTCCAAT
>NZ_JBLODY010000169.1:0-580 GCF_047785625.1 Solidesulfovibrio sp. C21 | reverse complement strand
GTAAGCGGTCAATCAGGCCCTTCTTACGCCACTTGAGTTTTCTGCCATAGGAAGTCTCACAGGAGGACAACCATGGCAGCATCAGCACCAGAGGCGTGTTCCGAGAAGACGGTGTATTGGGCTGGGCATATTTCGGCTTGGCAGCGCAGCGGCCTGAGCCAGGGGGCTTACTGCCGACGGCATGGCCTTTCCCAAAGTTCATTGGGCTATTGGCGGAGGCGTTTGGAGACTACGGCCAACGAGAAGGCCGCGCCTTTCGTCACCATCGTGCCCGTGCCGCTGCCCGCGTCGCCTCATGCGGACATGGCAACCGTAGCGGAACCGATGCTGGTGCATGTGGGCAAGACCTTTCGCATCGAGATCCGGGGCGACTTTGCCGCGCCGGTGCTTGAGAAACTCGTTCGCACACTGACGCGGCTATGATGTTGCCGGCAAACGGCGTCCGGGTCTACTTGGCCCTGGGAGCCACGGACATGCGCAAATCCATCGACGGCCTGTCCATCCTGGTTTCGCGGCAGATGCAACTCGATCCGTTCGCGGGCCATCTGTTCGGCTTTTGCAACCGCAGCCGGACCATCAT
>NZ_JBLODY010000168.1:0-640 GCF_047785625.1 Solidesulfovibrio sp. C21 | reverse complement strand
TTTTTGGAGGGGGTCCGGGGGAACCTTTTTTTCAAAAAAGGTTCCCCCGGCCGCCGGAGGCATCCTCTATCCTCTTCTTCTTATTGACTACGCACGCGCCGCGAGGCGTTCCTTGACGTAGGGGACGAGGCCGCCGGCGTCGAGGATGCCCTTCATGAAAGGCGGCACGGGCTTGCACTGGATTTTCTCACCCGTGGTCAGGTTTTCGATGACGCCGGTGTCGGCATCGACCTTGAGTTCGTCGCCGTCGCTGATCCTGGCCACGTCGTCGCCGATCTCGAGCAGAATCAGCCCCATGTTGAAGCTGTTGCGGTAGAAGATGCGGGCGAAACTGTGGGCGATGACGACCGGGATGCCCGCGCCCAGGATGGCGACGGGGGCATGTTCGCGCGAGGAGCCGCAGCCGAAGTTCTCGCCGGCGACCATGATGTCGCCCTCTTTGACCCGCTTGATCCAGCCGGGCTCCAGGCCCTCCATGCAATTGGCCCCAAGCTCGGCCATATCCGTGGTGACCAGGAACCGGGCCGGTATGATGGCGTCGGTGTCGATATGCGCCCCGACCTTGTGCGCCTTGCCATGGTACATAGGTAGCTCCTTATGGGGAGGAGGCGGAGAGTGCGGGGAGGGAACCCCTTTTTGC
>NZ_JBLODY010000167.1:0-766 GCF_047785625.1 Solidesulfovibrio sp. C21 | reverse complement strand
TGGCCCTGGGAGCCACGGACATGCGCAAATCCATCGACGGCCTGTCCATCCTGGTTTCGCGGCAGATGCAACTCGATCCGTTCGCGGGCCATCTGTTCGGCTTTTGCAACCGCAGCCGGACCATCATCAAGCTGCTCTACTGGGATCGTAACGGCTTTTGCCTGTGGCACAAGCGCCTGGAGCGGCATGTGTTTCGCTGGCCGACCCGCGCGGCCGAGGTGCTGGCCATCGACTCAAGGCAGCTTATCTGGCTGCTCGACGGCCTGGATCCCCTGGCCGTAAAAGGGCATTCCCGTCTGGAGTATTCGACGGTCTTTTGACAAGTATTACCTTGATTAAATTGAATAATAATGACATATTGTTCGGGCTGTGGACATCAATTCCCTCCCAGACGACCCCGCCGTCCTCAAAAGCGTCATCGCCGATCATCAGGCGCAGATTGTCCAGTTGGAGCAGCGCCTTCGTCTTCTGAACCTGATCATCTACGGCCCGAAGTCCGAGAAAAAGCCCCGCACCGGCCAGGAACAGCAGCTCTCCTTGTTCGACGAGGCCGAGCAGGCGGTGCAAGAGCAGACGCCGCAAACCTTCGAGGAAGCCTGCGCCCCGGCCCACACCCGTGGCAAGCGTGGTCGCCGACCCATTCCCGCCGATCTGCCCCGGGTGGAGATCGTCCACGACCTGCCGGAATCGGAGAAGGTTTGCCCTTGCGGCGCGGTCCTGGTCCGCATCGGCGAGGAAGTCAGCGAGAAGCTCGACATCGTGCCGG
>NZ_JBLODY010000166.1:0-960 GCF_047785625.1 Solidesulfovibrio sp. C21 | reverse complement strand
ATTCCCGCCGATCTGCCCCGGGTGGAGATCGTCCACGACCTGCCGGAATCGGAGAAGGTTTGCCCTTGCGGCGCGGTCCTGGTCCGCATCGGCGAGGAAGTCAGCGAGAAGCTCGACATCGTGCCGGCCAAAATCCAGGTCATCCGCCACATCCGGCCCAAGTATGCCTGCCGGGCCTGCGAGGGGGTGGAGGGTGACGGGCCGACGGTGAAAACCGCGCCCATGCCGCCCCAGATCATCCCCCAAGGCATCGTCACCCCGGGCCTCTTAGCCCATGTCGCGGTAGCCAAGTATGCCGACGCGCTGCCCCTGTACCGCCAGGAAGACCAGTTCGCCCGCCTGGGCCTGGACGTCTCCCGGGGCACCCTGGCCGGCTGGATGATCCGGGTGGCCAAGGCCTGCGAGCCGCTCATCGCCATGATCATCGAAGAAATTCGCTCCGGTCCCATCGTCAACATGGACGAAACCACGGTCCAGGTGATGCATGAACCAGATCGGGCCAACACCACCAAGTCGTACATGTGGGTCGCCCGGGGCGGAACGCCGGGAACACCGGTCGTCCTCTTTCGCTATCATCCGACCCGGGCCGGCAGCGTGGCCGCGGAAATCCTCGGCAACTTCCAAGGCTATCTGCAGACCGACGGATACAGCGGCTACGAGGCCCTGGGCGACCGGGAAGGCCTGTGCCATCTCGGCTGCCTGGCCCATGTCCGGCGCAAGTTCGTCGAAGTTGAGAAGGCTGCCGGCAAGAAGGCCAAAGGCGGCACGGCCCATGCCGTCCTGGACCTGATCGGCAAGCTTTACAGCGTGGAGCACCAAGCCGAAAAGCAGAGGCTCGATCCAGAGCAGATCAAGGCTTTGCGAGCCGAAAAATCCAGGCCCATCCTGGACAAGCTCAAGGCTCTGCTCGATGCCCGCATCGCCACCACCCCGCCCAAGAGTCTGCTCGGCAGGGCCATC
>NZ_JBLODY010000165.1:0-1051 GCF_047785625.1 Solidesulfovibrio sp. C21 | reverse complement strand
GAGTCGGGGGGACCGGGGGGCCCGTGGCCCCTCGGCGGGGTCCAGGGCGGAGCCCTGGCCTGGAAGCCTCCCCATTACACCGGGCAGTCGCCCTGGCCGAGGCAGTAGTCCTCGACGAAGCGGCCGATCTGGATGCCGAGGGAGACGCATTGGATGCCGTTTTGGCAGTCGTCGGCGTCTTTTTTGGACAGGTGGGTGGACAGGGTATGTTCGCCGTGGGTCATGGTGACGAGCCAGTCGCCGGTGGCCGCGTCTTCGGCCACGGAGACGGCGATGCCGTGTTTGCTTATTTCGGGGTACAGGGAGGCGATGGACTGGGCCAGTTTTTTCGGATCGGACATGGGTACGCTCCTTTGCAACGCATGGTTCAAGGGCGTCTGCCATGGGGCAGGCGTAAACAAGACCTTGCCGTATTGTCTGACCGAAACCGGCGGCGGGGTCAATGGGCGGCGGAAATCAGGCGTCGCGGGCGAGCAGGAGACGGCTGACGTCCATCTCGGGCCGGATGTCGCTTGAGATATGGAAGAAGGTGTAGAGGCCGCGCAGGCGCAGCTCGTCGGCCACGGCCGGCACGGGATTGGCGAGGATGAGTCGTCGGCCCTTGGTGGCCAGGGCGGTTTGCAGCCGCACCAGGGCGCCGACGCCGCAGCTGTCCATGGCGGGGACGTGACTCAAGTCCAGCACGCTGACGGCGATGAGGCCGAGGCTGGCGGCTTCGAGGACGGCGGTTTCAAGTTCCAGGGCCTGCTGGCCGCCGAGCACGGCGTCCAACCGGGCCCACAGGACGCCCTGGCTGTTGGTGAGGGTGATACGGCTCATGGTGGATGACGATTTTTTCGTGGTCAGGCTTGAGGCGGGGCGGCGGGATTTGCCCGTCACCGCGACGTGGCCGTTTGGTCACAATAGTCGAAAGCCGTCGTCACAGGCAAGGCAAAGCGGGGAATTCGCACAATCCTTTTTAAAGCAGCATGTTAGTTGATTTTCATGGGATGAGAATGCGAGAGGGGAACCCTTTTTGGAAAAAGGGTTCCCCTCTCGCGCTCTCCCCTCC
>NZ_JBLODY010000164.1:0-1200 GCF_047785625.1 Solidesulfovibrio sp. C21 | reverse complement strand
CTTTTTTGAAAAAAAGCCCCTCCCCCGGACCCCCTCCGCAAAAAACTTTCAAAGGGGTATCTGTTGCCCCCTTTGGAAAGTTTTTAAAGGGGGTCCAGGGGGAAACTCTTTCCAAAAAGTTTCCCCCTGGCCGCCGGAGGCTCTCTAGTCGTATTTCACCGCGCTGATTTCCATCAACTTATCCAGCCGGATGCGCGTTTCGATGCGTCGCATGGTGCCGGTTTTGCCCCGCATGACCATGGAGTGGGTGATGGCGTGGGTGCCGGTGAATTTGACGCCATGCAGGAACGTGCCACCGGAGATGCCGGTGGCGGCGAAGTAGGTGTCGTCGCTTTTGACCAGGGTTTCCTCGGTGAAGATGCGCTTGCAGTCGATGCCGGCGGCGGCCAGGGCCTGTTTTTCGGCCTCTTGCTGGGGATCGAGCCGGGCCAGCAGCCGGCCGCCCAGAGCCCTGATGGCGCAAGCCGAAAGCACGCCTTCCGGGGTGCCGCCGGTACCGAGCATGACGTCGACCACGTTCTCCGGGTCCACGGCCATGAGCGACCCGGCTACGTCGCCGTCGGTATGGAGCTGGATGCGCGCGCCGACCTCCCGGATGGATTGGATAAGCGCCTTGTGGCGCGGCTTGTCGAGCACGAAGACCACGAGGTCGTCCACATCCTTGCCGAGGGCCTTGGCGATTTTCTTGAGATTGTCCTCCACCGGCGCGTCCAGGTCGGCCACGTCCTTGGCCTCGGCCGGAACCACCAGCTTCTGCATGTAATAGCTCGGCCCGGGATCGTACATGGACCCACGCGGCGCGACGCCGACCACGGAAATGGCGTTCGGCCGGCCGTAGGCGAGCAGGTTGGTGCCCTCGACCGGGTCCACGGCCACGTCCACGGCATGGCCCTGGCCGCTGCCGACCCGTTCGCCATTATAAAGCATGGGGGCTTCGTCCTTCTCCCCCTCGCCGATGATGATCATGCCCTCGATGGGCAGGGTGTTGAACGAAAGCCGCATGGCGTCCACGGCGGCCTGATCGCCAGAGTTCTTGTCGCCGCGACCAAGCCAGCGCGAGGAACTCAGCGCCGCCGCTTCCGTCACACGTACCAAGTCCAACCCGAGATTTCTGTCCGGCGCTTCCATTCGGTGGTGCTCCTTTTATTGAGAAAAGGCGTGCGGGGAGGGGACCCTTTTTTGAAAAAAAGGGTCCCCTCC
>NZ_JBLODY010000163.1:0-1311 GCF_047785625.1 Solidesulfovibrio sp. C21 | reverse complement strand
ACCCTTTTCTTCAGAAAAGGGTTCCCCCCGGCATCCTCATCGCTTCCCTCCCCCTCCTCATTTGACGCCTCGGCGACCATGCCCTACCGTGCGCGGCGTGCAGCCACTCATTCCCGTCGCCCCGGCCGCGCCTGCGGCCGGACCGAATAAGCGCCTGTGCTCTTTGGACGCCCTGAAACTCGTCGGCTGCGTCAGCGTCGTGCTGCTGCACGCCCTAGTGCCGAACGTCGAACGGGTGGACGATTCCCTGACCTGGATGGCGGCCAACCTGTTAAGCGCCGCCACGCGGCAGGCCGTGCCGCTTTTTTTTATGATCAGCGGAGCGCTGATGCTGCGCCGCGATTTCCCGTCCCTGCCGGCCCATTTCGGCCGGGTGGCCCTGCGCTACGGCCTGCCGCTTCTGGGGGGCCTTGCCGCCTACAAGGGACTGGCCATCAGCCAGGGCGACCCGACAGGACCCTTCAACACCGTCTTTTACAATGTGCGGGCCAACCTGGGCTTTCACCTGTGGTTCATGTGGGAATTTCTGGGGCTGGCGCTTGTCGCCCCGATTTTGCGGCCGATCGCCGCCGACAAACGCGCGGCGTGGCTGTTCGTGGCCCTGTGGACGGCATACTGCGTCGTCGCGCCCTGGCTGCGCTTCCTGGATATAACGATTCCGGTCGCGAACATGCTTTTTTTCCCGCACACCGGCTATTTCATCCTGGGCTCCCTGCTTGCCGCCTCGCCCCGGCGCGTCCCGCCGCTCTTTCTCGTATGCGGCATGGGCGTCGCCATTGTCGCCACGGCCGGGCTCACGGCCGAATTTTCCCTTCCCGCAGACCGGCTGGACGTGCGCTTTTACGATCCCGCCTCGCCGCTGGTGCTGCTCCTGTGCGCCTGTCTGTTCAAGCTGTGTCTCCAAAGCCTCACCGGGCCGTCGCCCAAGGCGCTGCGCTTCCTGGCCGGGGCGACGTTTACCGTCTACATCTACCACGTCCTGGCGCTTTCCCGACTGACCCACTTCATCGGCCCGACCACCCTCTTCATGAGCGTGTGCGTCCACATGCCCCTGGCCTTCGCAGCCTGCCTGCTCCTGTACGCCATCGCCCGGCGCGTCCCGGGGGTGAAGTATTTCTTTCCGGGATGAGATGCGAGAGGGGGACCCTTTTTGAAAAAAGGGTCCCCCTCTCGCGCTCTCCCCGACCAAAAAATTTCAACGGTTACATATGGATAGTGACAACACCCTGTAATTGCCAAAAGTCTTTTGGGAAGGGGGTCCGGGGGGAACCCTTTTCTTCAGAAAAGGGTTACCCCCCGCGCGTTCTCCCC
>NZ_JBLODY010000162.1:0-1313 GCF_047785625.1 Solidesulfovibrio sp. C21 | reverse complement strand
ATGGAGTAGCCCCCAATTAGACCGGATACCCTGGCCAACCGAAGAGGTAGGGCTAGAGGTATGTCCAGACCTAGTGCTAACGAGTTTACCACGGTCGAGTTGGTGAACGAGGTCCAGCGTCGTCGCTGGCCATTGGCGGAGAAGCTTCGGATCGTCGAGGAGTCTTCCCTGCCGGGGATGAGCGTCTCGTACGTGGCCCGCAAGCACGGCATTGCCCCCAATCAGCTCTTCCGATGGAGGAAGCTCATGAGCGAAGGCGGCAAGGTGGCGGTGCAGGCGGATGACCAGGTGGTCAGCGCCTCGGAGACTCGTGCTCTCAAGAAGCGGGTCCGCGAGTTGGAGCGACTTCTGGGGAAGAAGACGATGGAGGTGGAAATCCTCAAGGAAGCCATCGAGATCGCACGTGAAAAAAAACTGATCTCGCGCACGCCGTTGCCCTTCGAGGAGGATTCCCTGTGAAACGGGTGGCAGAGGCGTTCGACGTGGCCCGTTCGCAGTTGTCCAAGCGACTGGCGACCGGCCCAAGGAACCGCTCTCCCCGTTATTCCAAGGCCCAGGACGAAGTCCTGCTGCCTTTGATCCGCGAGATCGTCGACGGGCGGCTGACCTACGGCTACCGGAGGGTGTGCGCCCTGCTCAATCGTCGGCTGGTGGCGATGGGCCAGGCACGGGTGAACCACAAACGGGTGTACCGGATCATGCGTCTCCACGGACTGCTCTTGGCCAGGCACACGGGTAACAGGCCCGAGCGGTCGCATGAAGGCAAGGTGATCACCCTGCGGCGCAACCTGCGCTGGAGCGCGGACGCTTTCGAGGTCGGGTGCTTTAACGGCGAGAAAGTGCGTTTGCTCTTTGCCCTGGACTGCTGCGACCGCGAGATCATGGGTTTCGCGGCCTCGACGTGCGGCATCTCAGGCTCGATGGTGCGCGACCTGATGCTGGAATGCGTGGAGAAGCGGTTCGGGACAAGCCGAGCGCCGCATCGGGTGGAGTGGCTGACCGACAACGGCTCGTGCTTCGCGGCTAAGGAAACGGTGGAGTTCGCGTCCTGGCTGGGCCTGGTCAGCCGGTTTACCCCGGTGAGAAGCCCGGAGAGCAACGGCATGGCCGAGGCGTTCGTAAAGACCTTCAAACGCGATTACGTGTATGTCAACGATCGCCCGGACGCCCAGACTGTCCTGAGCCAACTTGCGGCCTGGTTCGAGGACTACAACGAGATGCACCCCCACAAGGGGCTGCGGATGCTCTCGCCCAGGGAATTCATCCGCTTCTTAGCAACTGCGGGGTGTCCGGTTTGACGGGGGCAACTCCAG
>NZ_JBLODY010000161.1:0-1345 GCF_047785625.1 Solidesulfovibrio sp. C21 | reverse complement strand
GGGTGGGGGTCCGGGGGAGGGAACCCCTTTTTGCAAAAAGGGGTTCCCTCCCCCGGTTCCTCCGTTTCCTCCCTCCCCCCAAGGAGGAATGCGATGAGCGAGGCGTTCGACGCGCTGAAGGCGCGGGAGCAGGCAGCGGTCATGAGCACCTATGGCCGGTATCCGTTGGCCGTATCCTCGGCCAAGGGATGCCGTCTGTATGATCTTGATGGCCGTGAATACATTGACCTTTTGGGCGGGATTGCCGTGTGCAACCTGGGGCATTGCCGCGAGGAGATCGCCGAGGTGATCGCGGCCAAGGCCCGCGAGCTCGTGCATGTGAGCAACCTTTTCTACCAGCGTGAGCAGGTGGAGCTGGCCGAGGCGCTCAAGGCCACCTGCCATGCCGGCAAGGTGTTCTTTTGCAATTCCGGAGCCGAGGCCAACGAAGGCGCCATCAAGCTGGCCCGGCGCTACATGCGCACGGTCAAGGAGCGCGATGCCTACGAGATCGTCACGCTGACGCATTCCTTTCACGGCCGCACCCTGGCCACGCTGACGGCCACCGGGCAGGACAAGATCAAGTTCGGCTTCGATCCGTTGCCCGAGGGATTCGTGACCGTGCCGTCCGGCGACATCGAAGCCATGCGGGCGGCCATCGGGCCGCACACGGCGGCGGTGCTGGTGGAGTGCATCCAGGGCGAGGGCGGGGTGAACCCGCTGTCCAAGGAGTACGTGACGGCCCTGGCGGCGCTGTGCAAGGAAAAGGACATCCTTTTCATGTGCGACGAGGTGCAGTGCGGCATGTGCCGGTCGGGCCGGTTCTGGGCCTTCCAGAACTACGGCGTCGAACCGGACGTCTTCACCTGCTCCAAGGCCCTGGCCAACGGGCTGCCCATGGGCGCGGTGCTGGCCACGGACGCCGTCGCGGCCGGATTCGTGCCGGGAGCCCATGCCACCACCTTTGGCGGCGGGGCGCTGGTGTCGGCCGCGGCGACCAAGACCCTGGCCATCATGCGCGACGACCATCTGGCCGAGCGGGCGGCGCGCATGGGCGACTTCGCCAAGGCCCTGTTCGAGGATGTGAAGACCCAGTGTCCCGGCAAGATCGAGACGATTCGGGGCATGGGGCTCATGCTCGGCATCGTGCTGACCTTTCCCGGGGCGGATGTTTGGAAGAAACTGCTCGATCGCGGGTTCGTGCTGAACCTCACCCAGGGCAACGTGCTGCGGCTGCTGCCGCCCCTGGTCATCGAGCAGGAGGACCTGAAACTCTTCGCTTCCGCCCTGGCCGACGTCCTGGGCGAGGTGTAAGCGCAGGCAGGGGAGGCAGGGGGTGCAGGGGAGGCTCTGCCTCCCCTGCACC
>NZ_JBLODY010000160.1:0-1456 GCF_047785625.1 Solidesulfovibrio sp. C21 | reverse complement strand
CAAATACCATGTTGGCCTCGACCCTCAAACTGGCTGATAGTGCCAGTGAACGTGCTCCAAGGGCACAAACGAGGCGAGGAGACCAACATGGCAAGACAAGAGTTATCCCAACTTCAGGCGTTTGTGGAGGCTTCACAAGGTCGATCTTTTTTTGTCGGTTTGGATGTTCATAAAGATAGTTATTCTGTTGCGTTACGTCGATTTGATGGAGCCGTCCACACCTTGGTGATATCGGCGAGCCCGCAAGTCCTGATCGACGAATTGGCCGCGTTGGGCGTCACCGTAGCCATGGCGGCCAGTGAATCCGGACCCACCGGATTTCACTTGGCCAGGGAGCTTACCAAAGCCGGCATCCCTAACTTGGTGGCGGCTCCCAGCCGAATTCCCCGCCCCGTGGTCTGGGGCGCAAAAACAGATCGGCTCGATTGCATCAAACTGGCCGATTACGCCGCCAAGGGGATGCTGCGTCCCATCGCAGTACCGACCGAGGAGCAAGAAGCCCAGAGGAGCCTGGAGCGCCGACGACACGATCTGGCCGACGACCTGCGTCGTGTGAAACTTCGCATCCATTCCCATCTACTTTTTTGGGGCCTCACCGAACCACCCAATCTGAAATACTGGAGCAAGGTCGCTGTAGCGTCCCTGCTTAAACTGCCCATGCATCAGGCTGCCCGGTACACGCTGGAAAGTTTTGTGCGGGAGATGCATGCCATCACGAGCGAATTGTCCCTCGTTGAACAGCAACTTGAGACAATTTGCCACCAGAAAGAGCATGACGAGGTCATCAAGTGCCTGCGCACCGTGCCCGGTGTGGGGCCGATCATCGCCGCTACCTTCCGTCTGGAGTTGTTCCAGCCGGAGCGTTTTAACCGGGCCGAAGAAGTGACAAGCTATCTGGGACTTGCACCCATGGTGCGCCAGAGCGGCGAGAGCAAGGGCCGGGCCAGGCTACGCCCCGTGGGGCAAACCAAACTGCGAAGTCTTTTAGTGGAAGCGGCCTGGAAATGGCGCGCACACGATTCGAAGGCCCAGGCGTGGTATCACAAGCTGCTTGGGAAGAGTGGCTTGGCCCAAAAGGCCATCACAGCCTTGGCCCGAAAACTGGCTGTCATCTTGTGGCGCCTGAGCCTGGAGAAAAGAGACTACCGAGTTGAGGCAGTTGTAGCGTGAAACAACGGCGGGCGAGATCGCGCCGGTTCTCGTTGAACCCCGCGCTCCCCGCCCGCCAAGAGGGTGTTGCAGCGCCAATAAGGGCCTGTGGCAACGAGAAGAGAAGACTGAAAGCCTAACAGCCAAAGAATTTTCGGATTGGTCGCGGGAAAGTCTGGCCGCATGGCGGCGTTTTTCAAATGGCGGGAATCCGAAAACTACCGAATCGGTACTTGGCGCTTCGGGCGCGAATAGGAAACGGGCGGTTAGACTGCGTCAGCCGGCTTGACTTCGGGCCACATAGGAA
>NZ_JBLODY010000015.1:0-63948 GCF_047785625.1 Solidesulfovibrio sp. C21 | reverse complement strand
CCCCAAAAACTTTTATCGGGTTGAGGGCGTAATATTTTTATTTCGTTACGCTCCCAAAAATCCTTTTCCCTTTCGCCCCGAAGGAACGACGGCCTCCCTCACGCCAAAGCGGGAAGGGGTGGTCCAGGAGGGGCCCAGGGCCCCTCCTGGCCGCCGGAGGCATTCCTTCATCTCTCCATCACACCTTGGCCGGATCGATAATCTCGCCGGCGATGGCGGCGGCGGCGGCAGCGGCCGGGCCGGACAGGTAGACTTCGCTTTCGAGGCTGCCCATGCGGCCCTTGAAGTTGCGGTTGGTGGTGGCGATGGCCCGCTCTCCGCCGGCAAGGATGCCCATATGGCCGCCAAGGCACGGCCCGCAGGTGGCGGGACCGACCACGCAGCCGGCGTCCATGAAGGTTTCGATGAGCCCTTCGGCCAGGGCCTGACGCCAGATCGAAGGCGTGGCCGGCAGCACGATGCAGCGCACGTCGCGGGAGACCTTCTTGCCCTTGAGGATCGAGGCGGCCTGGCGCAGGTCCTCGATGCGGCCGTTGGTGCAGGAGCCGATGACGGCCTGGTCGATGCGAAGCCCGGCCACTTCGGACACGGGCTTGACGTTTTCCGGCAGGTGCGGGCAGGCGATCTGCACTTCCATGCCGGTGGCGTCGATGGTCACGGTGCGCTCGTAGGTTGCGCCCGGATCGGCGGCCAGGGGCTTATCGCCCGTACGGCCGGCCTTGGCGGCAAAGTCCAGGGTCTTGGCGTCGGCGACGAAAAGCCCGACCTTGCCGCCGGCCTCGATGGCCATGTTGGACATGGTCATGCGGCCCTCGACGGAAAGCTCCGAGGCCAATGAGCCGGTGAATTCCAGGGCCTTGTAGAGCGCGCCGGAAACACCGATGGTCCCGATAAGGGCCAGCATCAGATCCTTACCGCCGACATACTTGCCGAGCGTGCCGGTCAGCACGACCTGGATGGTGGGCGGCACCTTGAACCAGGTTTCGCCAAGGGCCATGCCGCCGGCGATGTCCGTGGAGCCCATGCCCGTGGCAAAGGCCCCGAGGCCGCCGTAGGTGCAGGTATGGGAGTCCGCGCCGATGACCACGTCGCCCGGGCCGACAAGGCCGAGTTCCGGCAAAAGCGCGTGTTCGACGCCGACATTGCCGCCCTCGTAGTAATGGGTAATGCCCATCTCCTTGGCGAATTCGCGGCAGACCTTCACCTGCTCGGCCGAGGCAATGTCCTTGTTGGGCGTGAAGTGGTCGGCCACGATGGCCACCTTGTCCTGGTCGAAGACGGCGGTGGCTCCCATCTTCTTGAAGGCCTTGATGGCCAAAGGCGCGGTGATGTCGTTGGCCAGGACCAGGGACAGCCGGCAGCGCACGATCTGTCCGGGGCCGGTGACCTGTTCGTCGCTGTGCGCCTGGAGAAGTTTTTCTGCTAACGTTGCGGGCATATCCTCTTCTACTCCTTTTTGGCCAACCGGTTGAGGGCATTGATGAAAGCCAGGGTGCTGGCCATGATGACATCATCGTGAACGCCGCGCCCAACGGACGTGGCGGCCCCTTCACGCACGCGAACGGTCACCTCGCCCTGGGCGTCGGTGCCGCCGGTGATGGCGTTGATGTGGAATTCCTCGAGCTCGGGCTTGCGGCCGACGGCGTCGCACACGGCGTTAAACGATGCGTCGACCGGGCCGGAGCCGGAGGCGTATCGGCGCACTTCCTTGCCGTCCACGAGCATCTGGACCACGGCCATGGGGGCAAGCTCCACGTTGCCGCAGTGCACGGAGATGTGGCGCAGGGCGAAATGGTCGGGCCGGCGCAGGACCTTTTCGAGGATGAGCGCCTCGATGTCCTCGTCGAGGATGTTCTGCTTGCGGTCGGCCAGATCCTTGACCGCGTCGAAGACGATTTTCAGCTCGTCATCGTTGAGCGTATAATTGAGTTCCTTGACCTTGGCGTCCAGGGCATGGCGGCCGGAATGCTTTCCGAGCACCACCACCGCGCCCTTGCGGCCGATGCTTTCGGCGGTCATGATCTCGTAGGTACGACGGTCCTTGAGCACGCCGTGCTGGTGGATGCCGGACTCGTGGGCAAAGGCGTTACGGCCGATGACCGGCGCATACGGCGGGATCGGCTGGCCGATGATGCCGGAAAGGCGACGGCAGGAGGGGAAAATCTCCTCGGTCACGATGCCGGTATCCAGATGATAGTAGTTGGGGCGGGTATTGAGCGCCATGACGACCTGTTCGAGGGAGGCATTGCCGGCCCGCTCGCCGATGCCGGAAAGCGTCACCTCGGCCTGCCGCGCCCCGGCTTCCAGGGCGGCCAGGGTGTTGGCCACGCCAAGGCCCAGATCGTTGTGGCAGTGGACGGCGAAGGTCACCTTGTCCGCGCCCGGCACGGTGGTGAGCAAAAAGCGGATGAGGTCGGCGAATTCGCCGGGCTGGGCATAGCCCACGGTGTCCGGGATGTTGATGATGGTCGCCCCGGCCGCGATAACCTCCGTGCAGACCTTGGCCAGAAAGTCCCGCTCCGAGCGCGAGGCGTCCTCGGCCGAGAACTGGACCTCGGCGTCGCCCTTGGACACTGCGTGTTTGACGGCGGCCACGGCCATTTGGAGCACCTGGTCCGGCGTCTTGCCGAGCTTATGCTCCATGTGCAGGGGCGAGGTGGCCAGAAACGTGTGGATGCGTTTGCGCTTGGCGCTTTTTATGGCCTCGTAGCCCCGGTCGATATCCGCCGGCAGAGCCCGGCACAGCGCGGCCACCACAGGCTTGGTCACGGTTTGGGCAATTGCGGCCACGGACTCGAAATCGCCGACGCTGGCGGCCGGAAATCCGGCCTCGATCACGTCCACGCCGAGCGTTTCGAGCTGGCGGGCCATGCGGATTTTTTCCTCGCGGGTCATGGTGGCCCCGGGCGACTGTTCACCGTCCCGGAGCGTGGTATCGAAAATGAATACCCTGTTGTTGTCGGGCATGGAAATCTCCCCTTTATTTCCCGCATAGACGCGGGAGAAGCGGCGCGCACGGCGCGCAACAGACTGTGTTGGTAGCCGAGGGCCCGGACGATGACAAGCGATGTCAGAAAGGGGGTGATGGTATTATGAGAGCTCCTGGAGGGGCTCCCGTAGCTTGGCGCGGCGCGGCAGAATGAAATAGGTGTAGATGGGACCGGAGATGAGGTAGGCCGTGAAGAGCAGGAAGCCGATGAGCCAGGGCTCGGAGGCGACGACCACGAAGAGGAGCATGGCCGTGACCATGGCGCTGAAGGGATGGGCCTTGACCAGCCCGAATTCCTTGAAAGAGGCGTAGCGCACACGGCTGACCATGAGAAAGGACAGGAGGTAGACGAGGATGAGGCAGACTTTGGGAATGACGACGGCGGCGAAATCGTCGGGCAGATAGCGCTCGAACATGAAGAAGAGCGCGATCATGCAGCCGGCGGCCGGAATGGGCAGCCCGATGAAGAACTTCTTGGAGGACGACGTTGCCCCGGACATGACGTTGAACCGGGCCAGGCGCAAGGCGCCGCAGGCTACAAGCATGAACGCCGCCAGGATGCCGAGCCGGCCGAACTGGGACAGCTGCCATTGATAGACGAGAATCGCCGGGGTCACGCCGAAGGCGACAAGGTCGGAGAGCGAATCGAACTGGACGCCGAAATCGCTGCTGGTGCCGGTAAGCCGGGCCACCTTGCCGTCGAGGCCGTCGAAGAGGCAGGAAAAGAGAATGGCCAGGGCGGTCATGTCGAACCGGCCCTCGATGGCCCAAAGCGCACCCAGAAACCCGGCGAAAAGGCTCGCCGTGGTAAACAGGTTGGGCAGGATATACACGCTCCTGCGCGCCCGACTCTGGGTCATTTTTTCTTCCATGCAAAGGCCGCCGGACAGGGGCTAGTCGTCTTTTTTCGCCAGGACCGTGACGCCGGCCGTGGTTTTCTGCCCCATTGTCACGGCCGGATGATAACCACGCGGCAAATAGACGTCAAGCCGGGACCCGAACTTGATCATGCCGTAGCGCTCGCCGCGCGAAAGCCTGTCCCCCGGGGCAGCCTTGCACACGATGCGCCGGGCGATGAGCCCCGCGATCTGGACCACCGACCACTTCCCGCCGTCGGCATCGGTGAGGGAAAGGATGTTGCGCTCGTTGTCCGTGGAGGCCTTGTCGAAGGAGGCATTGAAAAATTTGCCGGGGATGTAGCGCACTTCCGACACCGTGGCGTCGATGGGCGAACGGTTCACGTGGACGTTGAACACGTTCATGAAGATGCATACCACCTGCCGCGTCTCGCCGGAGAGGGGATCGGGAGCCTCGCCGAGCTTGCAGACCACGCCGTCGGCCGGGGCCACGGCCAGTCCGCAGCCGCTCGGGGGAAACCGGTCGGGGTCGCGGAAGAAATTCAGCGAAAAGGCGGTGGCCGCAAGCAGGATCACGGCCGGCACCGGCCAGCGCAGCAAAGCGCACACGAGGGTGGCCAGGGCGAAAAGACCGATGATCGGCAGGCCGTCGCGGGCCAGGCCGCAGAGGGGATTATACATGGAGGGCTCCAAACAGCGGACAGACGGCGGCGAGGTCATGCAAAAAGGCGGCCTTGTCCGTATAGAGGATAGCGCGAAGGCCGAGCGAGGCGGCAAGATCCACGTTCCGCGGCGCGTCGTCAATAAAAATCGAGGTGGCGGGCGCGCTGCCGAGATGGTCCAGGGCCAGCTCGAAAAAAGCCGCATCCCGCTTGGTCACACCGTGATCATAGCTGTTGAACACCGCGTCGAAATGGGAAAAGACGTCGTATTTTGCGTCGAGCCGGGGCAGCCAGGCGGTCTGGTCGCTCAGGATGGCGGTTTTCATGCCGGCGGCCCGGGCCGCGTCGACAATGGCGAACATGAAGGGCCTGGGCGTAAAACGCGAAAGCACCATTTCCGTGAGCATCGCGTCGTCGCCGGCAATGCCCGTGGCCTGCCGGAAAGCCTGCCAGAACCCGGCCTCGTCGCAGCCGCCGGTGACAAAGCCGGAGCTCCAGGCCATCTCGTAGGCCACGGGCACGACGGCTGTCGGATCACGCCCGGCCTGCTCGGCAATGGCAGTGAGTCCCTTGAAAAAGCCCTCTTCGGCCAGCACGCCGCCGAAATCGAAAAGCACCGTATCCGGCGGGCAAAGCCCGTTTATCACGTGGTCCAATGTCACATACGCTCCTTCCCTTGGCGGCCCAAAGTCCGTATTGTGCCGCAAGACAATCAGAGCCTTTAGCCGCTAACCCCGCGCCGATCAAGCCGGGAAAAACACCGTCGAGGCCAATCCCATGCCCGAAACGATCCGCGTCGGGGTAAGCACCTGCCTGCTCGGGGAGCCCGTGCGCTACGACGGAGGCCACAAGCGCGACGCCTACGTCGTCGAGACGCTCGGCCGTTTTTTCGAATTCGTGCCTGTCTGCCCGGAAGTGGAATGCGGGCTGCCCGTGCCGCGCGAACCCATGCGCCTTGTCGGCGATCCGGCCGCGCCAAGGCTGGTCACCATCAAAACCGGCCTGGATCTGACGGACAAAATGCGCGCCTTTGCCGCCCGACGCGTGGAGGAACTGGCCCGGGAGAACTTGTGCGGCTATATTTTCAAATCCAAGTCCCCGTCCAGCGGCTACGCCCGGGTCAAGGTGTATAACGACCAGGGGGTGCCCGTGCCCAAGGGCGTGGGCCTTTTCGCCCGGGCCTTCATGGACCGCTTTCCCCTGATCCCGGCCGAGGACGAAGGACGCCTGCATGACGAGAAGCTCCGGGAAAACTTCATCGAACGCATTTTCACCTTGAGCCGCTGGCGAAAAGCCGTGGCCGGGGATGGGACCACGAGCCTGCCCGCCCGGCTGGTCGCCTTTACCGCCCGCCACAAACTGCTGCTCATGGCCCACAGCCCGGAGATGACCCGCCAGCTCGGGCGGCTTACGGCCGAAGCCAAGAGCTGGCCCGCCGACGCCTTGCCCGTGTCCTACGAGACTGTGCTCATGCGGGCCCTGGCCCTGGCCGCTACCCCGGCCAAACACGCCAACGTGCTCGAGCATATCGCGGGCTATTTCAAAAAACTGCTCAGCGCCGATGAAAAGGCCGAGCTGCACGAACTTATCACCCAGTACCGCACCGGGCTTTTGCCGCTCATTGTGCCCGTCACCCTGCTCGCCCACTACACCCGCAAGTACGACGTGGCCTATCTCAAGGACCAGTATTACCTGCATCCGCATCCCGTGGAGCTCAAACTGCGCAACCACGCGTAGGGAAAAGGCCCGATCATGCGTCCAGCATTCCCGCTTGCGCTTCTCCTCGTTGCCCTGGCCCTGGTCCTGCCCGGCCAAGCCATCGCCGCCAACCGTCTGCCGACGAAAGCGGCCGTGTCCCGGGTGGTCGGCAAGCTCACCCGCTCCGGCAAGGTGCATGGCCTGGCGATCGGCTTTCTCGATACGACCGGCCGGGTCGTCTACGGCTTCGGCCACGGCGGCGAAGGCCGCCTTTCCCGTCCCCCGAACGGGCGCACGCTTTTCGAGATCGGCTCCATCACCAAGACCTTCACCGGCGAGATGCTGGCCCAGGCGATCATGGAAGGCCGGGTGCGCGCAACCGATCCCATACGGCTCTATTTGCCGCCCGGGATCATCACCAAGGAATCGCCGCTGTACTGGATAAGCTTCCTGGATCTGGCCACCCACACCTCGGGTCTGCCCGAAGCGCCGGACAACCTGCCCGGGAAAGATCCCCACAACCCCCTGGCCGGCTATTCGACGGCCAGGCTGCTGGACTACCTCAAAACGGCCAAGCTCATCGCGCCCATCGGCCGGGAGTTCCACTACAGCAATACCGGTGCGGGCTTAACCGGCTACCTGCTGGCCCGCCTGTGGGACACGGACTACGAGCGGCTGGTCAAAACACGGCTCTGCGATCCGCTTTTCATGCACGACACGACCATCACGCTTTCCAAGGATCAGGCGGCCCGCATGACCCACGGCCACGACACCGCGGGCAATATCCTGCCCAACTGGCAGGTGACGGGGCTCGAGGGAGCCGGGGCGTTTCGCTCCACGGCCAACGATCTGCTCGCCTATGCTGCAGCCGAAACCGGGATCACGCCCACGCCGCTTCTGCCGTCCATGAAACTGGCCCAGCTGCCGCGCAAGCACGTCAATTCGATTCCCACGCTCTATATCGGGCTTTTCTGGAACGTGATGAATTTCGGCGGTAAGGAATACGTGCTTCACGCCGGGCGCTCGGGCGGCTATTTCGCCTTGGTGCTCATGTCGCCCGAGGATCAGGCGGCGGTGGTGCTTCTGGCCGATACCGAAGGGGACTTGTCGGATTATGGCTGGAAACTCCTTTCCCTGCTCACAGGCAAGCAGCAGCCCTAGGCGCAGCGTCCCCGGCATTTTATTTGCATTACTCCCCGAGGCCGGGCACCGCGCCACAACCAGAGGGCCCCAGTCCCGGCCGCAAACCCGCTGCAACGAAATCATTGGAGGCACCATGGCGCAGGGCGCAACGGAAAACCTCGTCGGCATCGGCGGCGAACTGGCCGTTCTGAACCTAGAACAGGCCTGTCGTTACTATAAGAATTACCTTGATACGTTCCAGGTCGACGTCCCCATGGCCGTGTCCTTCATCAATCGGCTGTTGGCCGAATCCCAGAAGGACCTTTCCGACGAGGCGCGGCAACTCCTCGAAGAGGCCATCCGCTCGGCCGTGCAGCTCGAGCATTTCGACCCCAACATCCTCGGCATCGGCATCACGTCCGGCCTCACGCCCGGCGCGGAAACGCTGCAGAAAGTCCTCGAGGGCACCCATGTCGAACCGGGGCTGTACAATCAAATACGCCGGGCATCCTTCAAGTTTCAGGGCCGGGAGATCCGCTCCATCTGCACAAACGTCCTCGCCCGCCATCCCATGGCCGTCCAGTACGCCAACATGCTGCTGCATATGGATTTCTTCGACGGGCAACCACCATGCAAGGCCCTGGCCGGATTCCGGTGCCCAAAGGTGCTCCTGCCGCTGTGGCAAAAAAAACTCTTCAACCATTATGCGGGACTCGGCAACGACGCGGCCGCCCTGCCCCTGTGGGAACAGGTCAAAGGACAGGCGGACGACCCCTTCACCGTGAGCCGGGCGGCGGAAATGCTGCGCCGGGCCGGGGACATCGACGGGGCCATGGCCCTTTACGAACGGGCCTTTGCCCTCGATCCGCGGCAACGCCCCTACGCCCTGCGCCTGGACGCCTTGCGCCACCCCTTCCAACCTAACCACGACCTCGTGCACACCAAGCGCGTGTGCATCTATCTCTACAGCTTCAACAAGGCCAAAACCCTTGGCGAAACCCTGGAGAGCCTGTCGCACTGCGCCATAGGCCCGGCCCGCATCAAGGTGCTGCTGAACGGTTGCACCGATGACAGCCTGGCCGTCGCCCAAAAAGCCAGGGACCTTTTCCCGGACAACGAGGTGGAGATCATCACCCTCCCGGTCAACATCGGCGCGCCGGCGGCCCGCAACTGGCTGCTGGCCCAGCCGGCGACCCGGGAAAGCGACTACGTGGCCTTCCTCGACGACGACGTCTACCTGCAACCCGACTGGCTGGCCCACCTGCTGACCGTGGCCGAGTCCGATCCCCGCATCGGCAACGTCGGCTGCAAGGTCGTCTTCCCCGGACAGTACCGGCTGCTGCAATACCTCTACCGCCATGTGTCCCTGACCCACGAGGACGCCATCCGGGTAAGCCTGCCGACACCCTACCAGCAGTACGACATCGGCCTTTACGACGTGATCCGGGAAACCCGCGTGGTCATGGGCTGCCAGCACCTGCTGCGGGTGGCCTCGCTCGCCGACGCGCCGGCCTTCGACATCCGCTACTCGCCCTCGCAGATCGACGACACGGACCACGACCTGCAACTGTGTCTGGCCGGCTGGAAGGTCTTTTACTGCGGCACGGTGACCTGCGTGCATCGTCAGGAATCCGGCACCTCCATCCGCAGCAAGCTCAATCTGGCCAGCCAGGGCAGCATCATGGGCAACGACATCAAGTTCCATTACAAATGGTACGAACACAAAGACGCCCTGGCCGCCCTCGATTCGCTGAATTTACACAGTTAAAGGACAAGGTTGAGCAGTTGGCCGTCGTGGCGACCATCTCTTGACAAAACCGCTTCGCGTGCCAATATTTTTGGATGTAATCACACTATCCTATAGTGATGGGAGGTAGGATTATGTTCAAGAGTCTTTTGCCGCGTCTTCGGGAAAAATCCCTGGCCACCAAGCGGCCCATGAGCATGGCCGACTTGATGGAGGATTTCTGGAGCGAACCTTTTGGCGCATTGCCCAATCTCTTCAAGGACGTGGGCTACCCGGCCGTGGACGTCAGCGAAGCCGACGGCGTGGTGACGGTCAAGGCGGAGTTGCCCGGCATCGAGCCGAAGGACGTGGAAATCACCATTGAAAACGAAACGCTCGTGCTTCGCGGTGAAAAGAAGTTCGAGGACGAAGAAAAGAAGGACGACTACCACCGCATCGAACGCGCCTACGGCTCGTTTTCCCGTTGCGTGCCCCTGCCGGGCAAGGTGAAGGAAGCCGCGGCCAAGGCCCGCTTCGACAAGGGCGTGCTGACCATCACGTTGCCCCTGGATACGGCCGAGACCGCCAAGAAGATCACTATCGAAGGCTAGGCCTTTTTCCCCCAGCCAAACGCCGGGACCGAAAGGTCCCGGCGTTTTCGCGGTAAGAACCTGCCTATCGCCGGCACGTCCCCGCGTTGCCGTTTTCGATGGGCACGCGCCCCGTCGCTCTTTTTCCCGGGCTCCCCGCCGCCTTGCGTGGTCCCCACCGTGCCGTCAGCCGGGCTTCATGGGGCACCCTTCCCAGGCGACTCGGGGACTGGCCGCAAGCCGGAAGCGGTCGGAGCGGGAGACACCGGCCTTTTCTTTCTTTATAAATTTAGTTTTATCGGTATGTTACAAATTAAATAGCGTTCGTCGCGGATTTCCGGTTGACGTCGGGCCCCGCATTTGGCAGAAATCCTTCCTCGGCAACGGCGGCCGCCCCGCCGCTCCGGACCGGACAAAAAGATTGAGAAAAAGTTTGACAACCGGGCCGGATGCAAGTAGAAATACGGGTCTTTGAAACGAGGCGGCATAGCCAAGTGGTAAGGCAGAGGTCTGCAAAACCTCCATTCTCCGGTTCAAATCCGGATGCCGCCTCCACAGCCGATCATGAGCGGGAATAACTCAGTGGTAGAGTGCAACCTTGCCAAGGTTGAAGTCGCGGGTTCAAATCCCGTTTCCCGCTCCACTTCGTAATCCCGAGGGCCGGCCCCAAAGCCGGCCCTTTTTCTTTGCCAGCCTTCGGCTTTTGCGCTATTGGCGGCCTTCCAGACCAAACGGGAGCCATCGTGAGCCAAGAAGTCCCCCTTTCCGCACCCCTCGACGAGTTGCTCGACGCGGCCAAAGCCCGCTACGACGTCCGCTTCGAACCCGTGACCATCGGCGGCGTCACCTTGCAAATTCTCCAGATCGCCGACCTTGAGGCCCTGATCGACCGACTGGCGAAACGTGCCGGCGTCGGTCCCATCGAACTCCCGTACTGGGCCAAGATCTGGCCGGCCTCCATGCTGCTCGGACATTTCCTCACCCATCTGGACCCGGGGCAGGGCCGCACCCTGATCGAACTCGGCGCGGGGGTCGGCATCTGCGGTCTTTTCGCCGCCGCTAAGGGGTTTCACGCCCTCATTACCGATATCCACCCCGACGCCCTGCTTTTTTCCAGGATCAACATCCTCCACAACGGACTGGGTGACCGGGCGGACGTGGCCCGGGCCGATTTTTCCGCCGACCGGCTGGGACGGCGCTTCGACGTCATCCTGGGCTCGGAAGTGCTCTACCTGGAAAACACCTCCCGGGGGCTGCTCAAATTCCTGCTTGCCCACATCGGCACGGCCCCGGACGCGGAAGTCGTCCTGGCCAAGGATTTCACCCGCCGGGCCAGCAAGTTCCTGGGGCCGGCCGAAAAGGAATTCGAGGTGGCCGAACGCGTGATCGGCTACAAGGAAGAAGATCCCGAAAACGGCCAGCCCGAACGCAAGCTGTGCCAGGTCTACCGCATGCGCCCGCGCAAACGGATCTGACGCCGCGCATTTTCCCGGGACGCAACGCATATGGATAAAAGCCTTCTCGCCCGCACCGGCCTGACAGCAAGGCCCAAGGGCTACGTCCGCGACCAGGACAAGATCTGCCCCCCCAGCGAAACCGTGGCCCGGGCCAAGGCCGCCTTTTCGCGCCTTGGGACCGGGGTTCTGGCCGAAACCCGGCGCATCGACACCGGACGCCTCGGCATCCCGGTCTTCATGAGTCTTTGCGGCGAAACGGCCCGGGCCGTCATGCCCACCCGCAAACAGATGGGCAAGGGCGCTTCCCCCGAGCAGGCCGAAGCCTCGGCGCTCATGGAACTGGCCGAGCGGTTCAGCTTCTTCTCCTTCTGGGCCGATCCGAGCCGCTTCACCGAGGCGACCTGGTCCGAAGCCGAAGCCAGGTTCGGCAAGGCCTTGGCGCCGGTGGCGCTTCTCCGCCACAGCGTCGGCGAGGACATCGACGACGCGACGGCCCGCCGGGTGCTCGATCTCTACCCCTGGCGCTTCGCCCCGGCCCGGGACATCACCGCCGGACGCGATGTGGTCCTGCCCTTGGACTGGTTCAAAATGCTCAACGAATTCAACGGGTCCTCGGCCGGGAACTGCTTCGAGGAATCCGTGCTCCAGGGGGCCTGCGAGTTGGTGGAGCGCCACGTATGCGCGGTCGTCGACCGCGACCGCCCGACCCTGCCCACCATCGATACGGCCAGGATCGCCGACCCGGTGCTGGCCGGCCTGCTGGCCGCCTTCGCCCGGGAGGGAATCCGGGTGTGGCTCAAGGATTTCAGCCTTTCCATGCCCGTGCCGACGGTGGCCGCCATTGCCTACGATCCGGCCACCTTTCCCGACGCCTCGGAAATCGTTTTCACCGCCGGCACCGCCGCCTCGCCGGCCAAGGCCGCCATCCGGGCCTTAACCGAGGTGGCCCAGCTGGCCGGCGACTTCGAGACGGGCAGCAATTACGAGGCCTCGGGCCTGCCCAAGTTCGTGACCCTGGAGGAGGCCGGCTGGCTTTTTGCCGGGCCGCAAACCTCCCTGGACTGCCTGCCGCATCTCGAACGCGGCGACATCGCCGAGGAGCTGGCCGTCCTGGCTTCCGACCTCTCGGCCCTGGGGCATCCGCTTTTGACCGTGGACACCACCCACCCGGTCCTGGAGCTTGCCGCCAACTACAACATCGTGCCTGGCTTCGCCTTTCGCGAGCGCACGCCGAACGCGTCGCTCGGCCTTTTCACGGGTCGGCTTCTGGCCGAGCAGGCCCCGCCGCACATTGCCGCGCCGGGGCTGGCCAATCTGGCCGACATCTATCCCGGCGCGTCTTTTCTCCCCTTTTTCGAAGGCCTTTTCGCCCTGCGCCTGGGCGACCCCGAACAGGCGCTGCCCGCCTTCGCCCGGGCCGAGGAAATCCAGCCCGACGACGAGGACCGGGCCCTGGCCGCCTTTTACCAGGCCCATGCCCTGTCGCTTCTGGGACGGTTCGGCCCGGAGCTCGCCGCGCACCTCGACCGGGCCATCGCGCGCGCGCCGGCGGTCAAGGAATACTACAACCTGCGCGGCGTCAGTCGCTTCAAGGCCGGCGACTACGAGACGGCGGCGGCGGATTTCGAGGCCGCCCTGGCCCTGGACGCGGGCTCGGCCATGGACCTGGCCAACCTGGGGCTGTGCCAGGAACGGCTCGGCCGGCTGGATCTGGCCGCGCATCATCTGGGCGCGGCGTTGGCCCTCGACGGCGACATCGCGTTCGCCCGGGAAGCGCTCAATCGTATCGGTTCCGAACGCGATTTGCCGAACAATTGATGCAACATTGTGACTTATTACACAATTTTGTAATTAATAAACCCCTGTTTTTGGGAAAATCGTTGACAAGAACCTCTTTTGCTGCTTACTTTTAAAAAGTAACGCGGGAGCCGGATCGTCACACGGCGCCCTGACAAACACGACCCATCGGGCATCAAGGGTGCTCTGATTCATGGGTGAGGCCCCCCGCCACTCGGGGAGGCATTTGAATCCGCCCGGCCAATGGCTCACGACCCGGGCGCTTGTTTTATCAACCTGTAAGGAGGATGCGCATGGCAACTGTCGAGTACAAAGGCCACTCTTTCGAAGTCGACGAAGACGGCTTCCTGCAGAAGTTCGAGGACTGGACCCTTGATTGGGTTGACTACGTGAAGGACTCCGAGGGCATCAAGGAACTCACCCCGGAGCACAACAAGGTCATCGAATTTCTCCAGGACTACTACAAGAAAAATGGCATCGCCCCCATGGTCCGCATCCTGTCCAAAGTGACCGGGTTCAAGCTGAAGCACATCTATGAGCTGTTCCCGTCCGGACCGGGTAAAGGAGCCTGCAAAATGGCTGGCCTGCCCAAGCCCACCGGCTGCGTCTAGGCCACAGGTTCCTCGAGGAAGAAAGGCGGCGGGGCGACCCGTCGCCTTTTTTCGTCCGCGCGCATCCTCCCCGGCCCGCCCCGTCCGCATGGCGCGAAACATCACATTTCCCGCTGAGGACATCCCCCCCGACATCGCCATCGCCACGGGGCAAAAGGGCCGGCCCCCTTTCCAAGGACATCTCCCCGAAGCGCATGAGGACGCTCAATGACGCGATCCCCCAGGGCGCGCGTCATTGAGCGTCCTTCCCGCGCCGCCCCCTTGGTTCCCCGCCTTTCGAACGGTTCCCCAAAAGAGGGAGGACACTCTCCCAGACAACGCTTCAGACGCTAAAAGCTTGAGGAAGGGGAGAGCGCGAGAGGGGAGAACCCTTTCCTGAAAGGGTTTCCCCTCTCGCACCATCTTCTATTTCTTCGCCTTGGTCGTGGCCTTGGGCTTCGCCGTCACCTTGGCCTTGGGCTTTTTCTTCGGCTTGGGCTTTTTTTTCGGCAGCTTCCCTTCCTCGGCCAGCTTGAAGAGCTTGCGTTTCTTGGAGTCGAAGGTCAGGGCCGTCTTGATGGCGGCAAGGCCCAGGGCGGCGATGGTCAAAATGATGACCAGCCCCTTTTGCAGTTGCCATTTCTGCTGCTCCATCATGTTGGCCATCCACCCCTGGCCGGAACGCTGGAACAGATAGACGAAGACCGGCACCAGCACCAGCGACAGGCCGAGGCTCACCACTTCCATCCACATGAAGTTGCGGCCGAGCAGCATGCAGAAAAAAGTCGCGTCACGCACGATGCGAAGCGTGATGAGCCGGGTGCGCAGGGTGCGGATGCGCTCGTCGACCTCGGGCAGGTATTCCCGGCTTTTGTGGAAATTTTCCGCTTCGTCCATGGACGTGGTGCGCATCCAGTTGAGCTTGATGGCGCAGTAGTTGAAATCCCGATTAAACTCGCGCAAAAGGGCTGGAAACGGAAACCAGGCGGCCTCGCGCTGCACGGTTTTAAGTTCCTCGAACTGCCGGGCCTGGCTTTGCAGCATGGCCTTGATCTCGGCCTCGATCTTTTTTCGCACCGTCTCCTGGGTCTCGGCCACGCCGCCTTCCATCCGCTTGAAGGCCACGTAGTTTCCCTGCTTGCCGAGCTTGGTCAGGTCTTCGATGCGGGTCGCGGCCTCGGCCAGATAGGGCTCGTCCTCCAAAAAACGGTCCCGCACCGATTGCGACAGTTCCCCAAGTGCGCCAAGCAGCGCGGCGCCGCTGTCCTGTGCCTGCTTCCAGATGCGCCATAACGCGGCCAAAATATGCGGCCGGCCGCGCTCCAGTTCCGGGTCCACCATGACGCGGTTGAACATCGCCGGATCGCCGGCAAGCAGCTTGTTGAAAATCTGCATCCCCTGGTCGATAAAACCCATCTTCACCAGGCACACCCCCTGGCGGTAGACGGGTTCGAGCCATTTGGGGCACTCCTTGAGCGTGTCCCGGTACAGGGCGATGGCCTTGTGGCAGTCGCCCTGCGCCTCGAAGCAGCGGGCTTGCAGGCATAAAAAATAGCCGCGCTGCATGGCGTTGTAGCAAAGCCGCCCGGACTCCTGCCAATAATAGACCGCCTTGGTCCAATCCCCGGCCTCCATGGCCTGGAAGCCTTGCAAGGATTTGGGCTGGTAGGCCCGGGGATATTTTGTCAGGGCCTGGCCCATCTGGGTTTCGTAGTTCTCGGAGCTCCCGTCGCGGAGCGCGGTCAACGCCGCCCAGAAATAGTCCCCGTCCTTGGGGCCGAGCTGCGTCAACCCGGCCGGCATCTCCTTGCCCCGGCTGCGCCAGAGCATCTCCAGCATGCGCAATTGAAACGGCAGGTCGATCTCGAAGATGACCGACAACATGAGGTCCGGTTCCTCTTTCCCGCCAAGCCGCTTGGGCATCTCGGCCACGGGGTCGGCGGTGAGAGCCGTATCCAGCTTCTGGGAAATCGCCTCCAGCCGGTCCATGTTGACGTCGCCAAACCGTTCCCAGAGCTCAGGGCGTGGGGCGGTAAGGGCCTTGGAGGGACATTGCGCCGGCTTGTGGTTGTTGAGGCCGCAGTAGAAACAAATCGCCGCGTCGCCGCCGGACAGGCTGGCCGGCAGGGGCACAGCCAAGACTCCCTGGGGCTCGGACTCCGCGTCGGCGTCAAGAAGACTGACATTGCACCAGTCGTCGATGGACGCGCCGCGCGACAGTGCCCTGGCCTCGTGGATGGCGAACCCCTCCCCCAGGAGAAAAGCCGAGCGGTAGCTCATGTGGGGAAAATCCGGGGTCAGCCGGTCCCAGTCTAGGCCCAGGCGGCGCGGCAGGTCCTTGCCCATGGTGCGTCCCTTGGACGGCACGAGGGCCATGACGCTCGGCCAGTAATGTCCTTGCTCGCCTTCCTCCTTGAGGTGCATGATGCGTGAAAGGGTGTCGCGGTTCCAGTTCCGGAAACGGCGCAGTCCCGGAACCTCGAAGATGAGAAACCCCTCGTGGCGCACGAATTTGAGCCCCAGCCGCTCGACGATGTCGAGCAGTTCCCCGGCGATGTTCCGCCAGCCGTCGGCCGTATCGCGGCTCAGTGGATCGCCAAGGGGTTTCAGGACACCCAGCCAGCCGAGCCCCGATTCGTAGGACAAGGCCGTGTCGGCCTCGAGCAACTCGAAATGGATGCGGGCCAGGCCCGAAGCCGGCTTGGTCGGCGTACTCGAAAGGCCGGGGTTGGTGGCGAGTTGATTCTTGAGGTTGGGATGCAGCAGAATGTCCAGGGACTCCGCCGGTGTCACGTGCTGCCGGGAAAGCTCCACGGACAGCGACAGCGAGGTCTCGAACTTGGGGCTGATCAGCAGCGTGGCCGGAAACGCCTCCATGAAAACCGGCAAGGCGTTGACCCGGCCCCAGACATGGATGCGCCCCAAGGCCCGCAATCCCTCATCGCCGAGGAAAAACCACAATGCCTGCCCCGGGGCTCCGGCTATGCGGAAGCCACCGTGGTCGAGCAGCATGCTGTCGAAGCCCGGATCGAGCTGGCCGTCCCAGGCCACCCAGACGCCGATGCCGGTATGCACCATGCGGGTGGAGCCGACATGGGGCAGATGTTCCAGCAGGGCGGAAATGTAAAGCGTGGACAACGGCGCGTTTCTCCCTTATTTGGCGGCCATGGACATCTCAAAAACCATCGCTGAACTGAAGACCCTGCCCGGCTTTCTCGAAAAGGTCGGCATGGTACTCGTGCACAACGGCGTGGTCCGGGCCACGTCGCGCAAAGGCGCCCCCGTGGCCACGCTCGAGGTCAAGGTGGACCAGGACATGGTGGAACAATTCCGCCAGGAAGGCGAGGCCATGCCCGGCATGTTCCGGGTGCTGGTCGAAGCCAGAGCCGGCACCTTCGCCCCGGGCGACGACCTGCTTTTCATCGTGGCCGCCGGCGATATCCGGGAACACGTGCTGGCCAGCCTGACCTACACGCTGACGCACATCAAGGCCGAGGCCATCACCAAGACGGAAATCGCGCCTTAGGCTTAGGCAAGGGGGAAGAATGCGAGAGGGGAAACCCTTTGCAAAGGGTTCTCCCCTCTCGCGCTCTCCCTTTCCTAAACCTTTTCCCTTGTCGTGCCTCACAACGAGCCTTCCTTTTAAAGTCTTTTGAAAGGGGGTCCGGGGGAAAACTTTTCTTCAGAAAAGTTTTCCCCCGGCGGCTTTCTCCGCCACGGCCAGCACCCGGACCGCTTCTTCCGGCTTGTCGCGCTTGAGGCAGCCCCGGGCGTAGCACAGGGCCTTGCGTCGCAATTCCTTTTTTATGCAGTCTCTGTGCCAGGGTGTCAGGTCGCTGCGGCCGAGGAGTCCGGCCATGGAGCGGATGCGGAAAAGGTCCTGGCCCACGTAGATCGCCGAGAGTTGATCGGGCCGGCCGCCGTGACGCACGGCGAGCAGTTCGTCCAACAGCCCCACCGGATGACGGATGAGCGTGCGCAGCCACAGGTCGTAGTCCTCGCAGGCCGGCAGGCTTTCGTCGAAGCCGCCGAGCTCTTCCCAAAATTCCCGGGTGAACATGACCGTGGAGGGGCTGACCAGGCAACGGCCGAGCGCCTGCTCGAAAAAAAAGCCGTCCGGCTTGCCTTGGGCCTTGCCCGGATTGACCCGCCGGCCGCCGCGCATCCAGACCTCCTGGGTCTGGCTTATGGCCAGGTTGCGCTGACGCATACAGGCCAGTTGCCGCGTGGTTTTTTCGGGCAGCCACTCGTCGTCGGAATCAAGCAGCGCCAGATACTCGCCCCGGGCAGTGGCCAGCCCCCGGTTGCGCGCGGCCGACACCCCCCGCCCCGGGGCATGGCGCAGCACCCGCAGCCTGGGGTCGTCGATGGCCGCCAGCGCCGCCGGCGTGTCGTCGGTGGAGCCGTCGTCGACCACGATCACCTCAAGGACGGCGTGGGTCTGGGCCAGGGCCGAGGCCACGGCCCGAACCACCATGTCCGCCCGGTCCCGGGTGGGGATGATCACCGACACCAACGTCGCGTCTTCGCAAGAGCGTCCACCGTCCATGCCGGGACTCTACATTTCCCGTTCCCCCCTGCCAAGCCGCCCCTTTCCGGTTGCCCCCATCCCGGGCATACTGTCCCCCAAGGAGGCACTGCCATGACGCCCGTGCATGCCGATTTCTTCCGGGCCTACCGCCAGCAACTCGCCGTGCGCCCCGGAGAGACCGCCTTCCAGGTGGTGGTGGCCCAATCCGACCTGTTCATCGTGGCCGAGCGCCCCCTGGCCCGGGAAATCGGCACCTTCGTCTCCGAGCTGCGCCGGGAGCTAACGGCCTATATCCTCCTCCATCCGGATTTCCGCGAGAGCCTCACCCCGGTGCCGGTGGGCGACGACGCCCCGCCGCTCGCCCGGGACATGGCCGAAGCCGCCGCCCGGTTCGGCGTGGGGCCCATGGCCGCCGTGGCCGGAGCCCTGGGGCAGGCCGTATCCGAACACTTCGCGGAGCGTTCGCCCAACCTGCTGGTCGAAAACGGCGGGGATATTTATCTGCGCTCGAAGGTAGAACGCACGGTGGCGCTTTTGGCCAAACCCGTGGAAGGGGCGCGGCTGGCCCTGCGCTTCGCGCCAGGCGACCTGCCGGCGGCGGTATGCGCCTCCTCGGCCAAGGTCGGGCATTCCCTCAGCCTGGGACAGGCGGACATGGTGACGGTGGTGGCCGACCGGGGTGCCGTGGCCGACGCGGCGGCTACGGCGCTCGGCAACCTCCTGTCCGGCCAGGGCGATCTGGATGCGGTGCTGGCCGCAGCGGAAAGCCTGAAACGACGCGGCGTGCGCGGGGCCTTCGCCCAATGCGGGGAGATGGTCGGCATCGTCGGCAACGTCGAACTCGTCGCCATTGAGGCATGAGGAAGAAAATTGGGAGAGGAAGAATGCGAGAGGGGAAACCCTTTAAAAAGGGTTCTCCCCTCTCGCGCTCTCCCCTTCCTAAATTCTATAACTATTTTAATTTGTTACTTTAGCATCCTGTTACCATGAGAAGTCTTGGGAAAGGGGGTCCGGGGGGAAACCTTTCTTAGAAAGGTTTCCCCCCGGTTCCATTCCCCAAAAAACGAACGCCGGACAGAGACTGTCCGGCGTTCGCCCGGCCAATGGCGGCCTCCCCCTAGCTGGCTATAGCGGATATGGCGACCGGCTGCCTGGCAGCCTGGAGGGCGCGCCGTAATGTCGAGGGGGTGATATCAGGCATGGATGCTCTCGATGGTGCGCTCCAACTCCCGGCCAAGGGGCGTGCGCAGGGACAGATGGCGTTCGACGTTGGTAATGCCCTTGACCACGGTCGAATGGCGGCGATTGAACCGGTTGCCGATGTCGGCAAGGGACAGGTCCGTGTGCTGGCGGGCCAGCAGAAAAGCCGTATTGCGGGCCAGAACGTACTGGCGCTTGCGGGACTTGGAAACGAGCTGTTCGGGCGAAAGCCGGTAGACGTCGCAGACATAGGACACGATGTCGTCGAGGTTAAGCGGCCGGGCCGAGATATCGTAGTGCCTGAGCACGTCCCAGGCCAGGTCCACGGAAATGCCGCAGTTGAGAAGCCTGGCCTTGAGCGCCAGGTTTTGCAGGCAGCTTTCGAGCTGGCGCACGTCGGCGCTCAGCCGGTCGGCCAGAAGCATGGACACGTCGTCGGGCAAAAGCACCTGGTGCACGGCGGCCTTACGCTCGAGGATACGCTTGCGCATTTCCCGGTCCGGCTTGTCGATGACAGCCAGGAAGCCGGAGCCGATGCGCGAAAGCAGCTGGGCATCGAGGCCGGTCAGGTCCTTGGGTAAAAACGAGCTGGTGAAAACCAGCCGGCAGCCCCGGGACTGGAGCGCCTTGAGGGTATTGAGCAGCTCGTCCTGAATGCGCGGCTTGTCGCGGAAGAAATGGATATCCTCCAAAAGCAGCACGTCGACATTTTCCCGAAACGCGGCCTTGAATCGCTCCACCTGCTTGGTCTTGAGCGCCATGACCAGCCGGTTGGCGAACTCCTCGGCCGAAAGGTAGGCCACGCGGAGCTTTTTCTTCTCCTGGCCGCCGCCAAAGCTCAACTGCCGGCCCATGGCCTGGATAAGGTGGGTTTTGCCCAGGCCCGGGGCGGAACTGATGAAAAGCTGCTCGGCCGAAAGCGTCAGATCGCAAATACCCCGGCTGGCCACGTAGGCCAGTTCGTTGCAGGGACCGACCACGAACTCGTCATAGCTGAAGCGGAAACGGTCTTCGCCCAGATCCGGCGCCTTGGGCGTCATGGGCAATGTCAGGGCCTTGGCGGCCCGCATGGGCCTGGGCCCCGGAGGGGCGCTCGCGGCTACGGCGCCGTTCTTGGCGATTTTTCCTTCGGTCACCACGACGCGGGGCCGGGAGCCCATCACCACGGCGGCGGCCTCGGCCACGGCATCGGCCAGCCGTTCCCGCACCCAGGCCGCCACGAAGGCGTTGGGCGCGGTCAATTCCAAAACGCCGTTGCGGGCCCGGGCCGCCAGCGGCTTGATCCAGAGGTTGTAGAGTCCGGGACTGAGAGTCTTTTCGAGAAGCATTTTGGTTTTGGGCCAGATCGTATCCATGCGGGCACCCTACGGACGGCGGACCAGGGGGCAAAGGCTGATTAGAGGCCGCTTTCAGGGGCCGCCCCCCTGGATTCTCTACAGCGCAACCAACCGGAATCATAGGACGTCTCCGTAGAGCCAGTAGCGACGGGGACTTTCGGCCCCGGCCGCGAGGCCCCGCCGGACAAGGGTTTTCGGAGTCCGCCGGTCATTTTGCACATTTGTGAACGGGTTTTCCACAACACCATTTTACAATATCTCCATTTTCCTCAATCAACATTTATTTTTTTCGTTCTCAAACCGGTGTTTTTTGGGTTGACCACGGGAAAAGCCGCTTGGCCCCTGCCGATACGCGCCATGCCGCCCCGAACCAGTCACGAACATGTCACGAACAACATTGCAAATTCATTGGTAAAAAAAATATATACCGCAATGTATACGTGTTACGCATAAAAAAAGTAAAAAACCCGTCACCGAAGTGGCGGGTTTGAAATACGCGCAAAAGAGTCGAAAATCAGACGTTAGACTGGAATATTTGGCTTGACGTCCCGTACGGGATAGCGGCCGCAGCTGAAACGCACATCTTCCGGACAATAGCCGAGCCTTTCACAACGCGCGCCGGCCGTGGCGAAGACCACCGGCAGCGCTTCCCGGCACAGCGCGAGCATCCGCCCGGCCATGGCCCGGATCTCCCACTGGGCGCGCATGCAGCAGCGCAACTCGAAGAAATGGAGGAGCGACCGGCAATTCATGGTGGCGACGACCTTGGTTTCGCAGGCGTTGGGCAACACGAACCGGGAGTCCTCGTTGGCCTTGGCCCCCCGGCCGTGGGCTTGCAGGATGGCCTGCAAATCGGCGTAGGCTTCCCCGGCCGCAGCCATGGCCGCCTCGAAACGCTCCCTGGCCTCGGGCACGGCGGCAATTTGCGGCGGCAGCACGTAATCGAAACCGGCCGCGTCCACGTAACGCTGGGACTGCTGGGAATAGCTCGCGAGGCGATGGCGCACGAGCTGGTGGGAAAGCGCCCGGGACACGCCGGCGATAGCGAAGGTGAAGGAGACGTGCTCAATGGGCGATTCATGGCCCGAGGCCAGGATGCGGGCGACGAAATCGGCCTGCTTTTCCTGGGCGATCTCGCCGGCGAGAAGGCGCGGCCACATGTCCGCCACATACCCGTCGTGATAGCACTGGCGAAAGGCCGCGTAGATGAGCGAGAGGGCATCGGGGGTATGGGCAAGCAGGGTGACGGCAAGCTTCGTTGCGGGCATGTCAGTCGAGCATTCCTTGTTTGACGTGGGCGTAGGCCTTGGCGGTGGCCACCCGGCCGCGCGACGTGCGCTTTATGAGTCCGCACTGGATGAGGTAGGGCTCGTAGATCTCCTCGATGGTGCGGACCTCTTCGCTTAAGGCCACGGCCAGGGTCTTGACCCCGACCGGGCCGCCCTCGTAGTGGCGGATGATGGTCGTGAGAATCTTGCGGTCCATCTGGTCCAGGCCGTGCGGGTCCACGTCCAGGCGGGCCAGGGCCTCGCAGGCGAGCGTCTCGTCCAGGGTGGACGCGCCGGCCACCACCGCGAAATCGCGCAGCCGGCGCAACAGCCGGTTGGCGATGCGCGGCGTGCCCCGGGATCGCTGGCCGACGACCAGCGCCCCGCCCGGCGTCACGCCGATGCCGAGGATGCCGGCCGAGCGGGTCACGATGCGGGCCAATTCCTCGGGGCTGTAAAATTCCAGGCGAAAAATCACGCCGAACCGATCGCGCAGGGGCGAGGTCAAAAGCCCCAGGCGCGTGGTGGCCCCGACCAGAGTGAAGGGCTCGAGGTCGATGCGCACGGTGCGCGCCCCGGGGCCCTGGCCTATAATAAGGTCGAGCTTGAAATCCTCCATGGCCGGATAGAGGATTTCCTCCACCGCCGGGGGCATGCGGTGGATTTCGTCGATAAAAAGGAGGTCACCGCGCCGCAGATTGGTGACGATGGCGGCCAGGTCGCCGCAACGTTCGAGCACCGGTCCGGTGGTGGTCACCAGATTGACGCCGAGCTCCGAGGCCATGATCTGGGCCAGGGTGGTCTTGCCGAGCCCGGGCGGACCGTAGAGCAGGCAGTGGTCCAGCGCCCGGCCCTGCTCCATGGCGGCGTGCAAAAATACGCGCAGATTGGCCCGCAGGTCGTTTTGGCCGATAAATTCGGCCAGTTTCGAGGGGCGGATGGAATCGTCCGGGCCGGCCGGTGCGGCGGTCTGGCCCAACGTGTCGCAATCGTTTGTCATGTCTTTTCGGAAGCCAGGCGTTTGAGGGCCTGGCGCAAGGTGCCGGCCACGTCGAGATCGGGCTCGTCGTCAAGCACGGTCGTACCCACGCGTCTGGCGTCGGCCTCAGGATAGCCGAGATTGGTCAGTCCCGCCACCACATCGGCCAGCACCCCGCCGCCGGGGATGGGGGCCAGGGCGGCGGCCGTGGCGGCCCGGCCCTCGAACTTGTAGGTCAGCTCGATCAGGATGCGCTGGGCGCTTTTCTTGCCGATGCCGGACACCTGGGTCAGGGCGTCCAGGTCGCCCGTGGCCACGATGCGGGACAGATCGTCGGCGGTATAGCGCGACAGGATGGCCAGGGCGGTCTTGGGGCCGAGCTTGGTGATGCCGATGAGGATGCGAAAGGTTTCCCGGTCTTCGAGGGTGGCGAAGCCGAAGAGTTCGAAGGCGTCCTCGCGCACCACCGTGTGCACGAAAAGGGACGCCTGGCCGCCCGGGGCCGGCAGCGAAGCCGCCACGGGGTCCGGCAGTTCCAATTCATAGCCGACGCCGCCCGGGGTCAGCACGATGGCGTACCGGTCCCGGCGCACCACCACCCGTCCTTCGATATAACCGATCATCGCGCCTCGCACAGGCGCGTCAGCCGCCTCTGGTTCAGGTGACACACGGCCGCGGCCAAGGCGTCGGTCGCGTCCACGGCGAAAGTTTCCCGACATGCCAACACCCTGCCCACCATGAAGGCCACCTGGGATTTTTCGGCCCGGCCGGTGCCGACAAGGCTTTTTTTAATGATGGTCGGTTCGTAGGAAAAAACCGGCAACCCGGCCACGGAACAGGCGGCCAGGGCCGCGCCCCGCGCCTGGCCGAGTTTGAGGGCCGTTGCGGCGTTTTTGGACATGAACACGTTTTCAACCGCCGCCTCGACCGGGGCATGCTGGCCGATCAGCTTGGCAACAGAGGTATAGATGATGCCCAGGCGTCGGCAGAAATCCGTTTCCGCGCCGGTGCGCACCACGCCCGCGGCCACAAGCTCCAGCACGCCCGAACGTTCGCGCACGAAACCATAGCCCGTGATCCTGGAGCCGGGATCGATTCCCAGCACGACAAGCTCCGTCCCGGATTGCATACCGCTTTTGCGCCCCCTGCCCCGCCTGCCGTTTTCCTACCCTTCCCCGTCGATCACAACCAGCGGAAAATGCCCGAGGAAACGCCCGGGCAGCCAAAGGGCCGTCACACCGGATTCCCGCCTTGAAGGAAATCCCCCGGCAATTCGGATTATCGCACCCCTCGCATCCCCCATCAAAGGGGGCCGGGGGGAATTATTCCCCCCGGTAGGGAGGGTCCGGGAGGGGCAACGCCCCTCCCGGGGCTTCGTTTACACCAGCAGTTCGTCGGGCAGGTCGCCGTTGGTGTGGACTTTCTGCACGTCGTCGTTGTCTTCGAGCATGTCGATAAGCTTTAAAAGCTTCTGGCCGTTTTCCTCGTCCAGGGCCACGGTGTTGGACGGCAGCATGGACACTTCGGCGTCATCGGTGGTCATGCCGGCCGCCTCGAACGCGCCGCTTAGGGCATCGAAGTCCTCGGGGGCGCAATGCACCTCCCAGACGTCATCCTCGTCGGCGATGTCCTCGGCCCCGTGCTCCAGGGCCACTTCCATGAGCTGCTCCTCGGTAAAGGACTCCTTGGGGAAGGAGAAGACGCCTTTCTTGGCGAACATCCAGCCCACGCAGCCGGCCTCGCCCATGGCCCCGCCGCCCTTGGAGAGCAGGTGGCGCACGTCGGCCACAGTGCGGTTGCGGTTGTCGGTGGCGGCCTCGATGAGGAGGGCCACGCCGCCGGGCCCGTAGCCTTCGTAGAGGACCTCTTCGAGGCTCTCGCCGACCAGCTCGCCCGTGCCCTTCTTGATGGCCTGTTCGATCTTGTCCTTGGGCAGGTTGACGGCCTTGGCCGCGGCGATAGCCGATTTGAGGCGGTTATTGAGCGCCGTATCCGCGCCGCCGGCCTTGGCCGCAAGCATGAGTTCCTTGGTCACCTTGGTGAAAAACTTGCTCTTCTTGGCATCCTGGACCGACTTGTGGGCCTGGATATTATGCCATTTACTATGTCCGGACATCATGCCTCCTCGATATCCCTGGCGCACCGGGTCGCCCCGGCCGCCCTTCTGTCATTGTCTTTACGTTTTCGATCCACCCTCGGCCACCGCGTCATCCGGCGGCAAGGGCGGGGGGTCGGGATCGGGAAGCTCCGGAACAGGCGGGCGAAATCCCGTGGCCACGTAAAATATTTCCTTGCTTTCGGCCCGGGAGCTCTTGGGCTTGGCCACGCGGACCTTGTCGAAATAGTCCCGAAGCCCCTTCTGAAAGGCCGGGGCGTCCGGCCCCTGAAAAATCTTGACCACGAAGGCACCGCCGGGCTTGAGCCGCTCAAAGGCCACGGAAAGCGCCGCCTCGCACAACTCCAGGGAGCGGGCCTGATCCGCGAACTTGACCCCGGTGGTCTTGGGGGCCATGTCGGATAGCAACACGTCGAAAGGGCCAAGGCGCATGAAGGCCGCGACGATCTCCGGCCCGGGATCGAGCATGTCCCCGATCATGTAGGTGACGTTGCCGGGAAAGGCCGTTGCGGCGTCATTGAGGTCGATGGCGAGCACCCGGCCCTCTTCCCCCACGCGGGAAGCGGCGAAAAGCGTCCAGGAGCCGGGGCATGCCCCAAGGTCGAGCACCGACGCGCCAGGAAACAACAGGCGCGACTGCTTTTCGATCTCCTCAAGCTTGTAGACCGATCGCGCGGGATAGTTATCCTGCTTGGCCTTCTTGAAATAATGGTCGCGGTACGTTTTCATGGCGGGTGCCCCGGATACCGTTATCCGAAACAGGTTTCAAGGGAAAGTCGCCCGGACGGGGCGCGGCGGAAGGGGAAAGCCCCCCTTGCCCCTCACCGAAACAGCCTTATTTCCCAGTATATTGCGGTAAAAAGGACCCGAGACATGCCGGTCATCGACCACCCGACGATTTTGCGCGCCCTCAGCTGGGCCTGGGACCGGGCCGCCCGGGGGCTTCCCGGCCAGGAATCGGCCCACGCCCTGGCCGCGCGCCACATGGACCCGGAGGTGCCGCTTGGGGCACGGCTGCAAAAAATCATCGCCGGGCACAAACGCAAGGCGGCCCTTTCGGGCTTTGTCACCAATGCCGCCGGGCTGGCCCTTTTGCCGGCGACGCTGCCCGTCAATCTGGCCGGCACGATTTTTCTGCAACTGCGCATGGTCCAGGCCATGGCCATCGTCTGCGGCCACGATCTGACCGACACGCGGGTGCGGGCGCTTTGCGGCCTGTGCCTGTGCGGGGCCAAGGCGGCCGAGGTGGCGGGCGCCGCCGGAGCGCGCCTTGGCGGCAGGCTGACGGCGGACATGCTGGCCCAGCTTGGCGGCGAGACGGCCGGCCGCATCAACACGTTGGTGGGGCTGCGGCTGCTGGCCCGGCTCGGGGACGCGGGCACGGCCGGGGTAGGCCGCATCGTCCCGCTGGTTGGCGGCCTGGTCGGCGCGGCCTGGGACGCCTCGGTCACGGCCGGCATCGGCAAGGCGGCCATGACCTTGCTGCCGACCGTTGCGGCGCCAGACGGTCAGCCTTTTTGCGGCAGCCGCCAGGACGGGTCGTAATAGCCCTGCCTTGGCCGACGGGAGAGACTGCCGTGCAGTCCCCGGCGGATAAAAAAAAGCAATCGCCGGGTGAATTTGGCGGCCCAGGCATCGCAGGCCCTGTCCTGGCGAATGCGTTCGACAATGGTCGCCGCATCCGGCGGCACGCCCTCGCGCTTGGCGACGCGACGGCGCAGGGCGTAATGCCCCAGTTCATCGGCCAGCACCATGATCTTGCGAAAGTTCCGCACCGAGCGGTTCACATAAATATGGTAGCGGTCGTCACGATACAGCAAAAATCCCCAGCTATCGATATCGTCGACCTCGGTGACCACGAGATCCTCGCGTTTTTCCGCCAAGTCCACAAGCCTGGCCAAGAGTCCGGCCATAGGGTGCTCCTTCGCCCATCCGGGACGGATCGGCACTTTCAACAATAACGCCTTGGCGGAAAGCGTCAAGACGGCGCGGCGGTTGCGGCCCGGGGCGGCGGATGGTAAACATATGTACGGCATGGAAGCGCTGGGGCAGTATCCAGGCCTGGACGTTACAATGGCGCTGATCGAATTCAAACGCTGTCCGCATTGCGGCAAACCCACCTGGCAGGAATTCATCCCCCAGGCCCCTCCCGCCCTATCCTACTGGCGCTGCCGGGATTGCGGCGACCGTCGCGACGCCCGGCGCATCCGCGTGGGCGACAGCGCGCTTTTAAACCATGGCCGCATCCAGACCGAACACCTGTGCGCCGACGTGCTGATCATCGACATCAGCCGGCGCGGCACCCGGGTACGCAGCGACGAGGATGTGCCAATCACGGTGCACATGGGCCAGCGGGTGCTCTTTAATCCGCAACTCCAGCCGTGCGGCGAGCTGGCCCACTATCAGCCGGGCCTCGTGCGCTGGATTCGGGACATGGAATTCGGCATCTGCTTCGAGCACCCGTTGTCGCTTTCCACCTGCGACATCACGCGCATCGTCAAAAACTGACCCATCCTTCGCAAGACCTGCGACGTGGCAAGCGCCCGAGGGCCAACGGCGTTGCGCACGGGCCATCATACGGGTATGCTGGCGACGCGGCATTTTTCCCATAAGCCCATGCCGCGAAGGAAGGTCCGATCCAGCCCATGCAGGACTATGAAAAAATACGCCATGCGGTAAAGACCGGGGACAAGATCATGGAACTGGCGGCTTCCCTGGGCCTGGACCCGGCACGCAACACGGTCAAGGACCTGGCGGACATGCTGCTGCAAAACGCCCTGGCCCAAGGCTACGAGAAGACCCCGCCCAACGCGTAGTTGCGTCCCTAAAAATAACCATTCAAATGTGTTGCCATCGCTTTTGCTGGCAATCCCGTCGCAGGCGCATACAAGACACACCGCGCTCTCCGGCTCTCGTTTCCCGGACCCGGGGCCACGACAAAGGCCCGGCGCTTGCACGCCGGGCCTTTGTTTCCGATCGCCGCTTCGGGCGAAGCGGCCGAAGCGAGGCGTGCGAAAAAAATCAGACTTCCAGGTCGATGAGGACCGGGCCGAGAACGTTGCCCATGGGACGGGACAGGAATTCCTCGCGCTTGATCTCCTTGCCGTCATAGAGCATGCTTTCGATGTGAATGACCTTTTGCATCCAGATGTTGTTCTCGATGGTCTTTGGAATGTCCGTTTCAATGATCCGCGCCGTGATCTTGTCAATGTCGATTTCCTCGACATCACTGAAGGAATACGTATGAATGTATTCCTCGTTATAACCGAAACAATATAATAAATTATTTTTCACGAACGGCTGAAAGATCTTCTTGGCCGGATGACTCTTGACTTCGCAGTTGATCTTGTTCAGACTAACCCGAAGTTTTTCTCTTTCATTGACAATGATATAGACAACGGGACGGTTGCTTTCCAGCAAGTCCTCGCCGGAGGAATGCAGATTGTTGTCGGCCCCATGGAAGATATAATCGATATAGCGTTCCCGGTTGGCCTCCCTGGCCTCACGGACCATTTCCTTCTCGATGTAGGAATAGAAAATGCGCTGACCGAAACCCTTGATCTCAATGTTGAACTTCATCCTCTGCCTCCTCGGCACATTCCATGGTGTTCCGGCCCTTTCCGGGAAACGGCCCCAGTCCTTCCGGCCCGGCTATCGTACTGATCCTACGCGGCTTCCGCGATCCGGTCAATTTGCCTTGCGCGTCGCGGCGCTCGTTTTGGGCCTTTGCCTGCTCGCGCCGGGGGGAACCGCCTGGGCCGCCGATCCGGCTGCCGCCCTGGCCCCCTTTCTCGGCGCGCCCTACCGCGACGACGGCGTGGACGATCCGGCCGGCCGCCACACCCTGTTCGCCGATCAGGCCGCCTCGTTCCCCACGGCCGGCTACAACTGCAGCGGCTTCGTGACCACGGCCTCCCGGGGACTCCTCGGCCGCCCCCTGCCCCTCGATGCGGTCAAACGCGACCGCAAGGGCGATTCCGGCCCGGGCAGCCCGCGCGGCCAGGATTGGGACTTCGGCTACGACCTGATCGTCAACATCACCGACGGACTTCCCCGACGCGTGCTGGCCCCAAGCGCCCCGACAAGCGACCCGGCGGCGCTCGATGCCTCCCGATTTCGCGGCTTCCCCCTGCACGACAACGCCGCCTGGAATACGGCCCTTTCCTCCCTGCGCCCCGGCGAAATGGCCTTGGCGGCCTTGAGCAAAGCCGTAAAGGGGCGGCTCTATTATTACCACGTGGGCCTGATCGCAACCGACAGCCAGGGACGCAAATTCCTCTACCACGCCACTCCCGGCCACGGCGTCCACCGTCTCGAGCTGTCCTCCCCGGCCGGCATGGCCGCCCTGGGCCGGGAATTCGCCGAAAAGCGCTTCGGCGACAAGCAGGTGCTGCTCGTGGCCGTGCCCCTGCCCCGTTGATCAGCTCCTTGGGAAAAGCCGCACGCCGCCAAGCGCGTCCTCGACCCGGTAGCCGAGGCACTCGATATCCGCCCGAATGGCGTCGGCCCTGGTGAAATCCTTGTCCCGGCGCGCCTGTTCCCGGGACGCGACCAGCCCCGCCACCGGTTCGGGCCACTGGCGCGGGGCGACGGGCAGGCAGGCGGGATCGAGCAGCCCCAGCACGCCGTCGGCCGCACTCAACGCACCGCCCAGGCGCGCGGCATCGGCCGGGGTCAGGGACCCGGCGGCAATGAGCCCGTTGGCGAACCGGCAAAAAGCGAACAGCTGGGGCCAGAACTGGAATACGGCCAGATCGTCGGCCACGGCCGCATCCAGGGACTGGGTCAGTTTCTCGGCTTCGGTCACGACCGCGTCCGAGGCCTTGCCCTGGCTGCCCGCGACCAGCCCGAGATTGGCGGCCAGCTCCTGCACCCGGTTGCGGTTTTTCTCCCACATCCGAAGCGATTCCGGCACGGCGCAAAGCGGCTTGCGGTAGCCGACCGAAAGCAGCCAGGCCCGAACGGCCAGGGGATGGACGCCAAGGGCCAGCAAATCGGCCAGATCGGCCGTACCGGCTTCCTCGCCCTCCCGGCCGGCCACCCGCCCGCCGACCAGCCAGGCCGCCGGGGAAAAACCCGCCCCGACCGACCAGATGGCCCGCAGATTTTCCAGATGCGGAAAGGTCTTGTCTTCGTCGGTCAGCACAACGGTCACGGCGGGAAGCGCCTTGACCGCCGCCGCCGCCATCTGGAGAAACCAACTCGGCCGCACATTGCCCCAAGGCGTGGACAAGGCGTCGCCGGCCTTGAGGTCCTTGAGACTCACGCGTTTGAGCAGCGTAAAATCCTGGGGATTGTCCTTGGCATAGGCCAGCAGGTCCACGGTCTTGCCAAGCGCCAGCTTGGTCATGTCCGTGCCGAGCAGTCCGCCGTAGGCCTTGTCGCGGGCCACGTCGAAATAGACGCTGCGCAGTTTCTCGTAGGCAAGGCCCTTGCTCAAAAGCTTTCGCGTCATGGCCAGGGCCTCGTCGAGGGCCTCGCCGGCCAGGGGGAAACGGGCGTCGGCCACGCCGAGGGCAGCGGCGCGGGCCGCCACCTGTTCCCGGGCCTTAACCGCGAATTCACGGCATTTGACGCCGGCCGCGCGCGACGCGTCGAGGCACCGGTCCTCCAGGTCGGCCAGGCCCACAGCCAAGACAGGCCGACCGCCGCCCCGGGCCAGGGTCCGGCGCAAAACGTCGAGCGTCACCACCCGCCGCCAGGCGTCCAGGTCGCCGGGCGAGGCCAGGGGCGGACCGAACGTGAAAAGCCCGGGTGTGGCCCCGGCCGGATCGAGATAGACCGGCTCGGCCGCGCCCGCGCCGGAAAGCGCCACCCCCTTTTTCTCGGGCGAGGCGAAAAGCGTGGTGGAAAGATAGCGCTCGCCGCCGTCGGGCAGGATGGCAACCACCAGTCCCGAGTCGAGCCTGCCGGACAGGTCCACGGCAACGGCCATGGCCGCCCCGCCGCTCATGCCCACAAGCAGGCCTTCGTCCCGGGCCAGCCGCCGGGCCATGGCAAAGGCGTCCTCATCCTCCACCGGCACGATGGCGTCCAGGGCGTGCTTGTCGAAAATCCCCGGCGGGTAGGACTCCTGCATGTTCTTGAGCCCTTGGATCTTGTGGCCGGGATGGGGCTCGACCGCCACGACTTTGACGGAGGGCTTCAGTTCCTTCAGTTTTTTGACCAGCCCCATGGCCGTGCCCGAGGTGCCGAGCGCCACCACGACATGGGTGACCGCGCCCCCGGTTTCCTCGAAAATCTCCACTGCCGTCGAATTGTAATGCGCCTCGATGCTGGCCGGATTGTTGAACTGGTCCATGAGGACGTAGGTTTCCGGCTCCTCGCGGACGAGCCTGTAGGCTTCCTCGATGGCCCCGTCCGTCCCCAGATTGCCCGGGGTGAGCACGATTTCCGCGCCGTAGGCGCGCAGGATGCGCTTGCGCTCCTCCGAGGCCGAAGCCGGCATGAGGAGTTTGAGTTTATAACCTTTTACAGCACAGACCATGGCCAGGCCGATGCCGGTGTTGCCCGAGGTGGCCTCGATGAGCGTGCGCCCGGGTCTCAAGTCCCCCGAACGTTCGGCCGCCTCGATCATGGCCAGGCCCACCCGGTCCTTGATCGAGCCGCCGGGATTACGCATCTCCACCTTGGCCGCAAGCGTCACAGCCGGGTTTAAACAAAGGCGCGTCATGCGCACAAGCGGAGTCTTGCCCACCAAGGAAAGAACATTGTCGTGGATCATGGCTGCCTCATGGATTGGAACCGGACCTGTCCGGCTGGCAACGTGGTAGGCAAAAAACGGCCAACCGGCAAGAGTGGCAGGATTATTGCTTCGCTTACGGCATTCCATCCAAGGACGACGTCATGCGCATCAACATCTTTCTTGCCGACAATCTCACCGCCCTGGCCGAGGCCAAGGCCCCGGTGGCCGAGTGGCTGGCCCAAAACGCCCCGGCCCCGGAAACCATCATCCCGCGCATTTTCACAAACCAGCACGGCATCGTCGACTGGCGCATCGGAGAAGACCGCAGCCTGTTTGCGGCCATGCATCCGGCCATGCTGTACCGGGACTGGCGGCCCAAGGACAAGGCCGAGGGCGGGGCCACGGTGATCATCGGCACGGCGCTCGGCTACGGGCTCAACCACGTGCTGACCGGCACGCCCCGCTCCCACAAGGTGCTGGTGGTCGAACCCCGGCCGGAAATGCTGGTGGCCTGCCTGGGCCAGACCGACTACCGGCCGTTTCTGGCCGCCGGCAAGCTGGCCTTTCTGCCGCCGGACCCGAAGCTGGTGGAAAAGGCGCTCACCGCCCTCGACGTCAGTTTCCTTTTCGCCCGCATCAACCTGCGAAGCGACCTGCCGAGCGCCCAGATCGGCCCGGAGTACGCCCAGGCCTCGGCGCTGGTGCGGGCCAAGCTCGAAAGCCTGTCCGTGGAACTGACCACGCTGCGCCACAAACAGGAAACCATGGTCGGCAACGAACTGCGCAACTACTCGCGGGCCATGCAGGACGGGAGCCTTTCGCGCATGGCCGGCATGGCCCGGGGCGTGCCCACGGTGGTGCTCGGCGCGGGACCGTCGCTGCCGCGCTTCGTGCCGGCTCTTTTACGCCACCGCGACAAGGCCCTTTTCGTCGCGGCGCTGCAAACCCTGCCCGTCCTCGAACGCCTGGGCCTTGCGCCGGACCTGTGCCTGGGTCTCGATTTCAACGACAGCATGAACCGCTGCCTGGACAACCTCCAGGACAACAATTTCGCCGCCGACATCCCGCTCATCTATTCCACCAAGATGCAACCGGCCGTACTCGACCGCTATCCCGGCCCGAAAATCCCGCTGTGGACCCAGGGCGGCATCGCCACTTTCGTGCTCAAGGACCAGGAGCTGGTGCTCGACGCCGGCGGCAACGTGGGCGTGACCCTGGAACGCTTCCTCACCTGGGCCGGGGCCGACCGCTTCTTCCTGGTCGGACAGGACCTGGCCTGGAAGGGAGGCTCGACCCATGCCCCGGGCCACCACAGCGCGGGCGGCAACTACACCTTTTCCCCGCGGCACGACGTCCGGCTCAAGGACATCAAGGGCGGGGACATCTACACCCACCACGGGTTCCTGGCCGCCAAGCGGGACATCGAAAAGGACATCGCGGCCACGGGCGCGTCGTTTTACAACATCTACGGCGGCGGCGTGGTCATCAAGGGCGCGATCAACATCGGCCCCGAGGACCTGGAGCGGGTCGACATCCTGCCAAACGCCAACGCCGCCCGGGAAGTCTTCCTGGGAGCCCTGGCCAGGGCGGCCCGGCCCCGGGCCAAGCCGGTCTTTTCGCCCAAGGCCGAGTCCTGGGCCACGTCCCTGAAAAACGCCTCGCGCCGCCTGGAAAAGCTCATGCGCAAAGCGGACAAGCATCAGGCGGAGATCAAGGAACTGCTCTCCCAGATACAGTTCTTCCTGCGCCACGATCCGCTTTACATGCCGTATCTCTACAACGAGATCATGGACATGGCCGGGCTCATCCAGACCCACAAAAGCTATGGCGCCAAGGAATTGACAGCCTTCAAGGCCATCCGCCGCCGCGTGGTGACGAAAATCCGGGAAATCGACGCACGCCTCGGCCCGTCCGATTCCTGGGCGGCGTAGCGACGTGGGAAAAAGATGGGGGAGGCCTCCGGCGGCCAAGGGGAAACTTTTTGAAAAAAGTTTCCCCCTGGACCCCCTTCAAAAACTTTCAACGGGGCACAGAGTAACGAGGAAAGGGGATCGAGAAGCGAGCAGGGCCGGACGCGTGCGGCCCGGTGTTTTTTTCTCTGAGCTTGGACCAGGAAAGCGGGATCGATTCCAGATCGATTCGTATGAGCCCTGAGATGGGCTCGCGACCAGCGGCGGGACGGAACTCTTTGGGACCGATGGGGAGCCCCCCTGTCCAGCGGCACGACTTTCCTCGTTGTGCCACAGCATGTTTCCGCACATGGGCCGTGTGGCCAGGGCCGGCGAGGGGCGGGGCGGACGCGAAGGCGTATTCTTCAAATATGCGCCGCGCGCGGCTGCCCCGCCCCTCGCCGGCCGACCAATGCATCCAACAGCGAAAAATAAAACAAAGAATCAGCGCGTCCTCCCGGCTTCCACGATGCGGCGCAGCTGCGTGGCGGCGTCATGCGGATCGGGAGCCGAACAAATCGCGGAAACCACGGCCACGCCCGCCACGCCCGTCTCCATGACCTCCCGGGCATTGGCTTCCTTGATCGCGCCGATGGCCACCACCGGCACTTCGGACAGGGCGAGCATGGCGGCCAGCCCGGGAATCCCTTGCGGGGCGCCGGCATCCTTTTTGGTGGCCGTGGCGAAGACCGGCCCAGCCCCGAGATAATCCATAGGCATGCCCCGGGCTGCGCGGGCCTCGGCCTCGCCCGTCACCGACAGCCCGATGATGGCCTTTGCCCCCAAAAGCGCCCGGACATCGGCCGGATGCATGTCGTCCTGCCCCACATGCACGCCATCGGCCCCTGCGGCCAGCGCCACATCCACCCGATCGTTAATTATGAGCGGCACGCCGCGCGGCCGGGTAAGGCCAAGCACGGCCCGGGCCAGCTCCACGAACTCCCGCGTGGCGGCGGTCTTTTCCCGCAACTGCACCATGGTCGCGCCGCCGGCCACGGCCCGCCCCACCACGTCGAGCAGTTCGCGGCCCATAAGCGCCGGCCGATCCGTGACCAGATAGACCCCGAGATCGAAGGTGCGCCGGCTCACGGCAGCACCCGCGCCCCAACGGCGAGGTCGGCCTCGGTCAGGGTGTAGAGGATATCGAGGAAGCGGACGAAAAAGCTGCCCGGTCCGGCCGCTCCGGCGGCGGCGAGCCCCCCGGCGGCGGCCATCACGGCCATGGCGTGGACGGTTGCGGCAAGGGCGTCCCGGTTGACGGCCAGAAAAGCCCCGACAAAGGCCGTGGCCGTGCAGCCAAGCCCCGTTACCCGGGGCATGAGCGCATGGCCCCCGGCCAGGGTGACGCTGCTTTGGCCGTCGGTCACCACGTCGAGTTCCCCGCTGACGCAGACCACGCAACCGCATTTTCGGGCCAGTACGGCGGCGGCCTCGGCCGCGTCCAGGCTGGCGTACATGCTGTCCACGCCCCGGGAGGCGGCCGACCCACCGGCCAAGGCCAAAATTTCCGAGGCATTGCCCCGGATGGCGCTCACCGGCCCGGCCTCGAGCATGCGGCGGGCCACCTCGCGCCGCCAGGGCGTGGCCCCGGCGGCCACGGGATCGAAGGCCACGGGCGCGCCGGCCTGCCGGGCTGCATCGGAGGCGGCCAGCATGGCGGCCACGTTCTCCTCGCCGGGAGTGCCCATGTTGCACACCAGCGCCCCGGCCACGGCGGCGAGCTGGGCGGCGTCGGCCGGATGGTGGGTCATGGCCGGCGACGCGCCAAGGGCGAGGAGCGTATTGGCCGTGGTGTTGGTGACGACGTTGTTGGTGATGTTGACGACCAGCGGCTGGGTTTCGCGGATGCGGGTCAGATCGGCAAAGGTGGCCGAAGCAAGGTTCATAGAAGGTACATCCTCATGCGGCTGTTCAAAAATCCTGATTGGTTGGCCGGGGGGCAGGATGCGGGGCCACGCGCGGCGCATATTTGAAGAATACGCCTTCGCGTCCCCGCATCCTGCCCCCCGGCCTTGGCCACGCGATCCATACTGGGAGCATTCTCGCCCGGGCCCTCCCAGCCCCTTGGCCGACTGGGACGACAAATCCATTGCCTTCGGTTCCTGTCAAAAAGAAAAACCTCCATCCTCGGCAACACGGATAGAGGACAAAAAAACATCCCTATTGAAAAGTTAAGGAAGGGAGAGCGCGAGAGGGGCTACTGCCCTTTTCAAAGGGTTTCCCCTCTCGCATCCTCTTCCCCTTCTTCACTTTACATTTATACAAACACCAGTTCACCGTCGCGGGCGTCGACGGTCACGGTCTGACCGTCGGACACCTGGCCGCCGATAAGGGCCTTGGCCAGGGGCGTTTCCACGTGGGCTTGCAGGTAGCGCCGCAGGGGCCGCGCGCCGAAAACCGGATCATAGGCCGTTTCGGCGATAAACGCCTTGGCCCCGTCGGAAAGCTCCAGGCTGATCTTGCGATCGGCCAGCCGCGACCGCAGGCCGCCGAGCATCAGCTCCACAATGGCCGCGATCTGTTCGCGCAGGAGCGGCTTGAAGAGCACGATCTCGTCCACGCGGTTTAAAAACTCCGGCCGGAACTGGCCGCGCAGCGTGTTCATGACCTGCTCGGACACGCCCGGTTTGAATGCGCCGGAAGCGTCGATGCCCTCAAGCAAATACTGGGCCCCGAGGTTCGAGGTCATGATGATGATCGTATTCTTGAAATCCACGGTACGGCCATGGCTGTCGGTGAGCCGGCCGTCGTCGAGGATTTGCAAGAGCGTGTTGAACACGTCGCTGTGGGCTTTTTCGATCTCGTCGAAGAGCACCACGCTATAGGGCTTTCTGCGCACGGCCTCGGTCAGCTGGCCGCCTTCGTCGTAGCCGATGTAGCCCGGAGGCGCGCCGATGAGCCGCGCCACGGTGTGCCGCTCCATGTACTCGGACATGTCCAGGCGCACCATGTTCTCCTCGGAGTCGAAAAGCGCGGCGGCAAGCGTCTTGCAAAGTTCAGTCTTGCCGACGCCCGTGGGGCCGAGAAATATAAACGAGCCTATGGGCCGGCTTGGGTCTTTCAGGCCCGCCCTGGCCCGCAGCACGGCGTCGGCCACGGCGGTGACGGCCTCGTCCTGCCCGATCACCCGGCCATGGAGCACGTCGGCCAAGCGCAAGAGCTTTTCGCGCTCGCTCTCCAGAAGTCTTGTGACCGGGACGCCCGTCCAGCGGGAGATGACCATGGCCACGTCGTCCGGGCCGACCTCCTCGCGGATGAGCCGGGTACCACCGGCGGCCTTGACGATGGCCTCCTCCTGGCCGGACAGTTCCTTTTCCAGGGCGGCCAGCGTGCCGTAACGTAACTCGGCGGCCCGGTTGAGGTCATAGGCCCGTTCGGCCTCCTCGATGGCCAGCCTCGTCTTTTCGATGTCGCCCTTGATGCGCCGCAAGCCCTCGACCGCGCCCTTTTCCTTTTCCCACTGGGCCAAGTAGCCGGACTGCTCCTCCTTGAGGTTGGCCAACTCTTCCTCGAGCTTTTCCAGGCGTTCGCGCGAGGCCTTGTCGGTTTCGCGCTTCAGCGCCTCGCGTTCGATTTCCAGCTGCATGACCTTGCGGTTGATCTGGTCCAGCTCGGCCGGCAGCGAGTCGATCTCGGTGCGGATCATGGCCGCGGCCTCGTCGATGAGGTCGATGGCCTTGTCCGGAAGCTGGCGATCCGCGATGTAGCGCGAGGACAAAACGGCCGCCTCGACCAGGGCTGAGTCGCTTATGCGCACGCCGTGGTGCACCTCGAAGCGCTCGCGAAGGCCGCGCAGGATGGAGATGGTGTCCTCCACATTCGGTTCGTCCACGAAAACGGGCTGGAAGCGGCGTTCAAGCGCCGGATCCTTTTCGATGTACTTGCGGTACTCGTCGAGGGTCGTCGCGCCGATGCAGTGCAACTCGCCCCGGGCCAGCATGGGCTTGAGCAGGTTGCCCGCGTCCATGGAGCCCTCGGTCTTGCCCGCGCCGACGATGGTGTGCAGCTCGTCTATAAAAAGGATGACGCGCCCTTCGGAGGTCTGCACCTCCTTGAGCACGGCCTTGAGCCGTTCCTCGAATTCGCCCCGGTACTTGGCCCCGGCGATAAGCGCGCCCATGTCCAGGGCGAAGATGGTCTTTTCCTTGAGGCCCTCGGGCACGTCCTTGTTGACGATGCGCATGGCCAGGCCTTCGACGATGGCCGTCTTGCCCACGCCGGCCTCGCCGATGACGACGGGATTGTTTTTGGTGCGCCGCGACAGGATGCGGATGACGCGACGAATTTCCTCGTCACGGCCGATGACCGGGTCGATCTTGCCCTTGCGGGCGGCGTCCACGAGGTCGCGGCCATATTTGGTGAGCGCCTCGTAGGTGCCCTCGGGGTCGGCCGAGGTGACGCGCTGGCCGCCGCGAATCTCGGTCAGCGCCCCCAGGATGCGGTTTTTATCCACGCCCAGGGACTTGTTGACCTTTCCGGCCAGGGTCGAGGGCGGCTCATCGACAAAGGCCAGAAAAAGGTGCTCGACGCTGACGTATTCGTCCTTCAGGTGCTTGGCCAGATCCTGGGCCTTGACCAGAATTTCGTTGAGGCGCGAGGTCACGTAGACCTGCCCCGGCTGGGAGCCGGGGCCGCTGACCCTGGGCAGCCTGGAAAGCCCCTTTTCCAGTTCGGCCAGGTAGGTATCGGTATTGTAGCCGGCCTTTTCGAGGATGCGCGGCACAAGCCCCTGTTCCTGGGTGAGCAGGGCGTAGAGCAGGTGTTCGGCGTCGACCTGCTGCTGTCCCATGCGCACGGCCGCGGCTTGCCCCTCGCTTATGGCCTGCTGGGATTTCTGCGTAAACTTGTTGAGATCCATGGTGTACCCTCCCGAATGCGTGCATCAGAGATAAGAACGCCTCCGTAACCTGGCAATACAAAGAGGAGAAAAAAGATATTGCGTGAGGGGAAACCCTTTGAAATGGGTTCTCCCCCTCTCGCGCTCTCCCCTTCCTAAACTTCATTCCTTAAAAAGTATGGCAAAATTATTCCTTTATTAAGGCAGACATATTAGAGAAGTCTATTGAGCTCACGCACCTTGTTTTCCAGATAGTCGATACGTTCGATAAGATCGACCACGATGCTCGCCCCAAGCAATGGAAGTTCGAAATCGCGGCGGATGCGTTCCAGCTTGCGCAACCTGTAGAGGTCGCTCGTTCTGAAGAGGTACGCATCAGCCGTGGTGCGTTCCGGGGTGATCCATCCCAGTTCGATCAATTCTCCCACAACGGTCGGGTGCAGCCCGGTCAGTTCCTGGAGCTGGGCGAAGCTGATGCGTTCGGACCGGGCGGGCACGGTGGCGACAACGACTTGCTTGATGTCCATGACGACCTCGCTTGGGCGCTAAAACGTCCGGGGACTAAAATCCGCGCTGGCCTCGGCGAGCTTTTCCCAAAGCTCTCGCTGCGCGTCCGTGACCTGGCTCGGGACCTGCACCATCAACCGCACGAGCTGATCCCCGCGCTGGCCCCGGCCGCCAAGCCCCTTGCCCGCCAGCCGCAACTTGCGTCCCGACGAGGAGCCGGCCGGTATCTGCATCTCCACCGCCCCGTCCAGGGTCGGCACCCGGACCTTGGCCCCAAGAGCCGCCTCCCAGGGCGTCAGCGGCAAATCGAGGATCACGTTGCCTTCCTCGAGCTTGAAAAGCGAATGCGGCAAAACTTTGACCTTGAGGTACAAATCCCCGGGCTTGCCGCCGGCCCGGCCCGGATTGCCCTGGCCGGACAGGCGGATCTTGCCGCCTTCGCGCACCCCGGCCGGGATGTTGACGCTGAGCGTCTTGGTGCCCAGACGCGGCGAACCGTCGGGGCCGATGGTCTGCTCCTGCAAGCTGATGGCCTTGGCCCCGCCCTTGTAGGCTTCCTCCAGGGTCAGTTCCAGGGTGGCGTTGGCGTCCGCGCCGCGCGACGGGCCGCGCGAGTAGCCCCCCCCGCCGCCAAAGCCGCCGGCCCCGCCGAAGGGACCGCCCTGGGTAAACCGAGCCCGGCCGCCACCCATGCCGCCGCCCATGCCGCCGCCGAAAATCGTCTCGAAAAAGTCGGAAAAGGCCCCGGCGTCGAACTGCTGGCCACCGGCCCCACCAAAATTGTAATGGGCGTTTTCAAATCCCGGAGGACGCTGGAAATTCTGGCCATGCTGCCAGTCGGCGCCCAGGGAATCATAGAGTTTGCGTTTTTCGGGGTCCTTGAGGACCTCGTAGGCCTCGTTGAATTCCTTGAATTTTTTCTCGGCCTCGGGATCGTTGGGATTGAGGTCGGGATGGTGCTTGCGCGCCAATTTTTTGAATGCCTTGGAGATCTCGTCCTGGCTGGCCGTCTTGGATACGCCGAGGAGTTTATAGTAATCCTTGTATTCCACGCTCATAAGGGCAACATCTCCCGTTTGTCCGGCTGGTTTTCCGGCAAGTTAACATAATAAGTCGGCATACGATTCCGTCAACCATCCCGGCCGATTATCCGCGCAAGAAACGGCACTGCCAGTATTATCCCAGGACGCACCCAAAAGCCAGAGCAGGCTTGCCCCACGCCGGTCCTGCCCCTGCCTGGCCGCTACACCCATCGACGCCCAAAGCAAGCCGAGGCCCGATCGGACGCGCAAGAGGTCAGGGCACGCATCCCTCCCCCCTCCTTGCGCCATCCCTTGCCAAGGCCGGGCCTTGCCGGTAGCTTCCCCGGCCATGTCAGCGAAAGATCCCAAGGACGGCCACCATCCCTTTGCCGCAGCGCTCAAGGGTGTGAAGGTCGCCAAGAAACAACATCTGCCCGAACAAGTGGCCAAGGTCGTCGCGGCCGCCACCAAGCCCGCGACACCGGAAGAAGCGGACGAATCCGATTTTTTTCGAGCCATGTCCGGCGTGAACAAGCTCGACCGGGAGAAGACCAAGGGCCGCGACGTGCGCCCGACCGCACCGCCCCCGCCGCCCCCCTCCCCGGCCGACGACGAGGCCAAGGCCCTTTCCGTCCTGCACGACCTCGTTTCCGGCAAGGTGGACTTCACGCTGGAATACAGCGACGAGTACGTGCAGGGTTTTGTGACCGACCTCGACCCCAAGGTCTACCGCCAGTTGCGCGCCGGCCAGTACTCGCCCGAGGCCCATCTCGACCTGCACGGGCTCAACATCGACCAGGCCAATTTGACGCTTTTGCATTTCGTGCGCGAGCACTACCTGGCCGGCAAGCGCTGCCTGCTCATCATCCCCGGGCGCGGCTCCAACTCGCCCGGCGGCGTGGCCGTGCTCAAGGAAGAACTCAAGACCTGGCTCACCCGCGATCCCTTGAAGCGCGTGGTGCTGGCCTTCAGCACGGCCTTGCCGCGACATGGCGGGACGGGGGCGCTCTACGTGCTTTTGCGCAAGTTCAAAAAGACCAAGGGAAAAGTCCGCTTCGAAAAGGACTGGCCCGACATCCGTTGACGCCCGGCCGCGTCCACCCGCCCGCCTCCCTTGACTTTCCGGGATCGCTTTGCAACAGGTGGGCACTTTTCATCGGAGGCCTTCATGCAGCTTTTCAACACCATGGCCCGGGCCAAGGAGCCCTTTACCCCGCTTCACCCGGGCAAGGTGGCCATGTACGTCTGCGGCATCACCGCCTATGACCTGTGCCACATCGGGCACGCCCGTTCGTCGGTGGTTTTCGACGTGCTGGTGCGCTACCTGCGCCATCTGGGCTACGACGTCACCTTCGTGCGCAACTTCACGGACGTGGACGACAAGATCATCAAGAAGGCCGGGAGCGAAAACACGACCTGCGCGGCTATCGCCGAACGCTACATCGCCGCCTTTTACGAGGACATGGACAAGCTGGGGATACTGCGCGCCGACGCCGAGCCCCGGGCCACGGAGTACGTGGCCGCCATGGCGGCCATGGCCGAACGCCTGATCGAAACGGGCCACGCCTACCGCACCCCGTCCGGGGACGTCTATTTCCGGGTGCGCTCCTTTGACGGTTACGGCAAGTTGTCCGGCCGCGACATCGACGACATGCGCGCCGGCGCGCGGATCGCCCCGGGCGACGAAAAGGAAGACCCCCTCGATTTCGCCCTGTGGAAGGCGTCGAAACCCGGCGAGCCGGTCTGGGAAAGCCCGTTTGGCCCGGGACGGCCGGGCTGGCACCTGGAATGCTCGGTCATGAGCGAAAAGATCCTGGGGATTCCCTTCGACATCCACGGCGGCGGCCAGGACCTCATCTTCCCGCACCACGAAAACGAGATCGCCCAGAGCGAGGCGGCCACAGGCAAGGAATTCTGCCGCTTCTGGGTGCACAACGGCTTCGTGCGCATCAATACCGAGAAGATGTCCAAGTCCCTTGGCAACTTCATCACCATCCGCGACATCTACAAGCGCTATCTGCCGGAAGTGCTGCGCTTTTTCCTTGTCTCCTCCCACTACAGAAGCCCGCTGGACTATTCCGACCAGGCCCTGGACGAAGCGGAAAAAGGCATCAAACGCCTCTACGCGGCCAAGGCGCAAATGGAGCAGGCGCTGACCCGGGCCAAATGGTCGGGGACCAAGCTGCCGGCCGAAATCGCCGAGGAGTTGGCCAAGCACGAACAGGGTTTCACCGCCGCCATGGACGACGATCTTAATACGGCCCAGGCCCTGGGCCATGTGTTCGGCGCGGTGCGGCTGGCCGGGCGGCTCATGGAAGACAAGACGTTGGCCAAGAGCGCCGAAACGGCCGACATCGTGCGGCGCATTCTCACGGATTTCGAGACGTGGTCAGTCATTCTCGGCGTGTGCGGCCGGGACAGCCAGGAGTTCCTCGGCGAACTCAAAACCTGCCGCGCCGCGCGCCTCGGCATCGACCCGGCCCGGGTGGATGCCCTCGTGGCCGAGCGCCAGGACGCGCGCAAGGCCAAGGACTTCGCCCGCTCCGACGCCATCCGCGACGAGCTGGCAAACCTCGGCGTCACGGTCATGGACACCCCCACCGGGCCGCAGTGGGACGTGGCCTGAGGCGAGGCCGAAATCGGGCCATGCCGGCGCGCATCGTTTATATCCACCACGACTGCTTCATCCTGGAAGCCGCAGGCAAAACCCTGCTCTTCGACTATCCCGCTCCAAGCTATCTCCCCGAAGCGGCGGCCACGGTCGCCGCTTCGCATATCGAGGGCGCGGACCTCACGGTCTTCGTCTCCCACTCCCACGAAGACCATTTCGATCCGGACATCGTAAACGCCACGCGCCGGGCGGCCTCGCGCCGGTTCGTGGTGTCCGACGACGTGGCCGACCTCCACGGCGACCGCCTGCCGACGGACGCGCTGATCATGGAGCCGGATATGGTCAAGGATGTGGACGGAATGCGCGTCGAAGCCCTGGAAAGCAACGACATGGGCGTGGCCTATCTCCTCGACGTTGCCGGGCTTCGGGTCTCTTTCGGCGGGGATTTGGCGCTTTGGGACTGGCCCGGGCAATCACCGGCGGCCAGGCGGGCGGTCGGCATGTCCTGGCGGCTGGCGCTCAAACGCATCGCCGCCCAGCCCGTGGACATCGCCTTCTCCAACATGGACCCGAGACTCCCGAGCCTTTCCGGCGCGCCGCAATTCGTGGAAACGGTCAGGCCCCGCGTCTTCGTGCCCATGCACGTCAATGGCAAGACGCACTACCTCGACCGCTTCGCCCCGAGACTCAGCCACCCCGGCGTCACTCTTTTCCACTACGCCAACGCAGGTGATATGTTGGAAGTTTGAAAAGGGAAAGAGGATGCGAGAGGGGGACCCTTTTTTGAAAAAAGGGTCCCCCTCTCGCGCTCTCCCCTCCCAAAAACTTTTAACGATTACAGATCAATAACGACAATCAGTTGTAGCCATTAGAAGTCTTTGGGAAGGGGGTCCGGGGGGAACCCTTTCTGAAGAAAGGGTTCCCCCCGGATTCTCTATTCTTCCTCCACTTCCCGCTTCCCGCTGACGAGAAGCGCCACCGGGAAGTCCCGCAGCACATCCTTGATGTAGCATTCGCCGCAGGAGAACCGCCGGCCGGTCATGACGTCCGTGAGTTCGGTGATGCCGGGGGCGGGTTCCATAAGCCGCGTATCCTCCCAAATGCCGCCCAGGGCGAATACGGACTCGCCCCGGGAAAGCGCGGCAATGCGCCGGGGCACGATAACCAGGGCGGCCTCGCCCTCGAAGGTGCGCCAGAAGCCGAAGAGGCGTTTGGCCTGAGGGCCCTCGAACCGCGCCGGGACATAGGCCCCGGACGTGAAAAGCGCCGGCTGGGCGCGTCTGGCGCAAAGCCCCCGCCACAGCGTATAAAGCTTGATCCGACCGTTCTCGGGCGAGGCCGCAAGCGACCGGCAAAGGGCCACGGGATCGGCGTCAAAGGCCTTGACGAGCGCGGCAAGCCGTTTCGCCCAGGCGGCAAAATTCACGGGCCGGCGATTGTCCGGGTCGACGAAAGACAGGTCCCAGCCCTCGGTCCCCTGATACAGATCCGGGGTGCCGGGACAAGACAGTTTGAGAAGCGTCTGGGCCAGAGAATAGGAAAATCCCAGCTCCGTCAGCCGGCGGCAAAGCGGGGCAACAGCGGTCAGAAAAGCGTTTTTGGACGAATCGCGCAACATCCTGGCGGCAAAATCCGTAAGCGCCTTTTCGTATCCCAGATCCGGATTGAGCCAGTTGGAGCGCTCCTTGCCCTCGCGCACGGCCTTGATCAGAAAGGCGACCAGCCGGTCCTTGAATTGCGCCATATCCCCGGCATCGACCGGGTAATGGGCCAGAAACGCCTGGTAAAGCATGTATTCGTCGTTTTTATCCGGCGCGAGCTTGTCCCCGATCCGGGTCTTGCGGCGCTGGTTGATGCGCGAAAAACGAATCAGCGCCGCCCGCCAGACGTCGGGGAGTTCGGACAGGGCGGCCAGACGCAGCCGCGCGTCCTCGCCGCGTTTGGTGTCGTGGGTGGCAGTGGCGCTCATGGCCGTCGGCCATTGCCTGGCCCGCTCCTCCATTATGTGGTGGAAGGCCGCGGCCGAGAGTCCGAAGGTCCCCGGCTCACCGCCAACTTCATTCAAGCAAAGAAGCCTGTTGAGCACGTAAAAGGCCGTGTCCTCCACGCCCTTGGCCATAAGCGGCCCGGTCACCTGCTGGAAGCGCATGGCGATCCTGGCCCACTGCATCTTCTTTTCCTCGCTGAAATTCTCGTCATATTGCAGGAGCAGGAACCGCTCCAGAAAATCCAGCTCATAGGCCAGGTCGTCGTTGTGGAGCTTGGCGCTGCGCACCGCCGTGCGTATGTAGCCGATGTCCACCGGCCGCAGGGCGTCCGGGGAGATGTAGGTGCGGTAGACCGGAAAATGGGCCAGCACCTCGGACAACGCCCGCTTGGTCGAACGCAGGGTGATGTCGAAGCCCTGCCGGTCCAGACTCGAAACGGCGTTGATGAGCCGGGCCATGTTTTCCACGTCGCCGTACATGTGGGTCTCGATGATGCGGCGTTTTTTCCAGACCACCAGATCCTCGGCCCGCTGCCGTCGGCCGGTATAGCCCGCGTAAATTTTCTCGAAGGCCCGTTCCTTGGCGTCGTCCACGAACAGGCGGCATACGGCGTTCATGAAATCGTAGCCCGTGGAGCCGGCAATGGGCCAAAAGGCGGGCAGCGGCTCGTCGCCGACGCAGATTTTTTCCACGACCAGATAGGCGTCGCCGATAGCCTCGCGCAGCCGGCGCAGATAGCGCGAAGGATCGTAGAGCCCGTCGATGTGGTCCACGCGAAGCCCGGAGAAAAACCCTTCCCGCACCATGTCGAGAATCTTGCCGTGGGAGTTGCGAAAAACCGCCTCGTTTTCGACCCGCAGCGAGATGAGGTCGTTTATGGAAAAGAAACGACGGTAATTGATCTCCTCGCCGGCCACCTTCCAATAGGACAGCCGGAAATACTGCTCGGACAGGATGCTTTCGAGAAGCGCCCGGCGATCCCCCTGGCCCTCGATTTCCTCGGTGCCGTTGACCTTGGCCAGATTGCCCTGGACATGTTCGCGCACGGGCTGGCTCGTCTCGACCAGTTCGTAGAGCATCTGCTTGATGAAATAGATCTGGTCGTAGCGGTCGGTCTGGGGATCGTCGGGCGGCAGGGACTTGATGGTGTAGAGGATGCCGAGGAGCTTGATGTAATCCGGCTCGTCGCGGCCGATTTTGCGGCACAACGCATCGAGGCCCAGCGTGAGGATGCGGATGTAGGAATCGATGCGCAGCGGAAAGCGCAGGGCATAATAGCGCACGAAAAAGCCGTCATGGTCGAACCCGATGGCGATCTCGCCGTTTTCCAGGGTCCGGCCGTAAAAATTGCCGAGAAACGGGGCCAGCATCCGGCCCTTGATGCTTTCGTAGGGATGGTCCCAGTCGATGTCGAAATAGTGGTAGTAGCGCGACGACGGGCCGTTTTCCAGGACGTCGACCAGCATGCGGTTGTCGCCGGAGACGGCCATATGGTTGGGCACGATGTCCTGAATCCAGCCGAGGCCGCGTTTTTTGACCTCGACGGCCAGGGCGCGGAAGCCTTCCTCGCCGCCGAGTTCAGGGTTGATCTCCTTGTGGTCGCACACGTCGTAGCCGTGGGTCGACCCCGGCCGGGCCCGGAAAATGGGCGAGGCGTAGATATGGGAGACGCCAAGGGCAACCAGGTAGTCGAGGACGGCCCGGCAGTCCTCGAAGGTGAAGGTCGGGGAAAACTGCAACCGATAGGTGGCAAGCGGCGCGCTCATGCCGGCACCCTCACATGCAACGCGTCGGCCACGGCCTCGAAGGCGGCCCGCCAGCGATCGGCGGCGCTGTCGCCCCTGGCGGCGGCGGCGGCCTTGTCCGGGTAGTGGCTGCGCGAAAGTTCAAAGATGATGTTCTGAGCCTTCCACAGGTTCAGTCCCATGGGCAGGTCACCCAGGCGCGCCAGGGCCTCCTTGACGTTGTCGAGGGCCAGGATGTCCCGGGGCGTCTCGCCAAAGACCGCCAGCCGCCGGTTGACCCACTGGGCGGCCAGAAGCCCCAGGGCGTCGTAGTCAAGGGTCAGCCCGAACTCCCTGGCATCCTTGATGCGGTCGTCCAGGCGATCGAGGTCCATATCCTCGCCGCCGAGCATCTGCTTGAGGTCGGTTTCCACGACAAAGGCGGCGGCGTCCAGGAAATGGCGCGGCGGCGGCACGGACAGCCATTGCAGGAAACGCAGCACGGGGTAGTTGTTCTCGAAAACCTGGCGATAGGTGGACTCGGCCTCCTGATAGGCCGGGGAAAGCACCTCGGCCACCACCTTGCGCTGCTCGTCGCGGAACAGGTGCCAGATGGAATAGATGTTTTGTCCGAAGTGGGCGTCGAGGGTGCGGATGGTCTCGGGCAGGTCGCCGCGCTCGAAGGCTTGGCGCAAGGCGCTCTCCATGCCGCGCATGGCCTCGGGGTCGCCAAGGGCGGCGATGCCGCAGGTCAGGTTATGGTCGCCGGCATGGATGACGGCGAACTGCACGTCGAGGTGCTCCAGGGTGACCACCGAGGCGATCGACGCCCGGCCCGTCACCAGCCGCGACCGGCCGGCCCGCTCGCGAAGCGAGATGGTGCCGTTTACCGTATAGCAGCCGAAGGCATACTCTTCGGGATAGTCCTCGAACAACGAGGAGATGGCGTAGTGCGCGCCGACCCGGGGCAGGGTCACGGCGGCCGGCTTGGCGTATTTCTCGTAGGCCGTAAGCCCGCTTTGCAGCACATTGCTCGGGGCCTGTCGCAGCTTCTCGGCAAAGGCGCTTTCCAGGGAGACGCCGTCGAGTTCCAACGCGAGCTGGATGGCCCGGGCGGCGTATTGCAGGATCTGCACCGTTTCGATGCCGGACACCTCGTCGAAGAACCAGCCGCAACTCGTGAAAATGAGCATGGCGTAGCGCTGTAGTTCCATGAGCTTGAGCGCCGTGACCATATTTTGCGGCGAAAGACGCTTTCTGGAGTGGGCGGCGAGAAAGGCGGACACCCGCTCGGGGGAACGGTCGAGCATGACCTCGATGTAGGCGTCGCGGGCCTTCCAGATGCCCTTGAAATAGGCCGGGGCCAGGCGTTCGTGGATCTCGACGCACTTGTCGCGCAGCCAGTCCATGGCCTCCCGAAGCGGCGCGCGCCACTGTTGGTTCCAGCCGCCGTGCATGCCGGAATTGCAGCCGCAGTCGGCGCGCCAGCGCTCCACGCCGTGGATGCAGCTCCAGGAGGAATTCTCGAAAATCGCGGCCTCGAACCGGGGCGGATGGCGGTCGAGATAGGCGGCGTAGTTTATGAGCTCCACCGAGGGATCGGATTCGATCAGCGACAGGCAGTAGGTCAGCGCCATCTCGCCGGAGCTGTGGTGGTGACCGTAGGTCTCGCCGTCGGTGGCGATGTGCACGATCTGCGGCCAGTCGCGGCCGGCGTCGGTAAAAGCGGCCATGAGCCGGGCGTGGAAGGCCTCGCCCGTGGCCAGCATGTCGCCAAAGGCCAGATCCTGGGAGATGGGGCCGTCGTAGAAAAAGACGCTGATGGATTTCCCCCGGGGGAGCTTCACGACATACGGCGTGGTCGGGTCCACCCGGCTGTCGGAAACGTCCTGCCACGTCCCGCCGCCAAGGGGCCGCACCCTGGCCGCCTGCCTGGGGGCCAGGAGGGTGAAGCGGATGCCGGCGTCGGCCAGGATGGTCAGGGTTTCCAGGTCCACGGCCGTTTCCGGCAGCCACATGCCCTCGGGCTCGCGGCCGAAACGGGAGCGGAAATCGGCGATTCCCCAGCGGACCTGGGTGATCTTGTCGCGCCGGGTGGCCAGGGGCATGATCATATGGGAAAATGCCTGGGCCATGGCCGAGCCATGCCCGTCGAAGCGCTCCATGGACAGCCTGTCCGCGTCCACGATGGCCTGATGGAGTTTGGGGTGGTGGCGGTGCATCCAGGAGAGCAAGGTGGGGCCGAAGTTGAAGCTGATCTTGGAATAGTTGTTGATGATGTCGATGATACGCCCTTCCCCGTCCAGGATGCGGGAGGCGGCGTTGGGTCCGTAGCACTCGGCCGTGATGCGCTCGTTCCAGTCGTGATACGGATGGGCCGAGTCCTGGACTTCGACTTCCTCCAGCCAGGGGTTTTCCCGCGGCGGCTGGTAAAAATGGCCGTGAATGCAGATGTAGCGGCTCATGTGGGCATGTTCTCCGAAAATCTGTAGACGCAGGCGCAATGCGCCGGCAGGGAAAAAAGGCCTGTGGGCAGACGCTCGGGCAAGGTGTCGCCCGAGCCGCCGAAACGGGTCTCGGCGGCGTCCAGGAGCCGGACGTAGTCGCCGGGCCGGCCGGCCGTGCCGACCTTGACCCGGGCCGGGCGCTTGCCGGCGTTGAAAAGGCAAAGGGAGCGGCCGTCGGCCCCCCGACGCTCCATGGCCAGGGCGCGGGAGGCGTCCAGGGGCCAGACCCGGGTCAGGCGGCGGCGCGTGTCGGACAGCGCCGGGCTTGCGGCGCGAAGGCGCAACAGCTCCCGGTACCAGGCGAACATGGCGGCGTGGTCGGGCGAATCGAGCTTGTCCCAATCCGGACGGCTGGCCTCGAAGGTCGCCTGGGTAAAGGGGTCCGGCGGCTCGCCGCGCCAGCGAAACGAGGCGAACTCACGCTTTCGCCCCTTGCGCACCGCATCGACGAGTCCGGCGTCCAGATGGCTGATAAAATAGAGAAACGGCCGGTCCTCGCCCCACTCCTCGCCCATAAACAAAAGCGGCGAACCCGGGGACAAAATGAGCAACGCGGCGGCCAGCCTGGCCGCTTCGGGACCGATGAGTGAAATCAGCCGCTCGCCCAAGGCCCGGTTGCCGACCTGGTCGTGGTTCTGGATGCAGTCGACGAAGCGGTCGGCCGGCAGATGGGCGGCGTCGCCCCCCCGCCGATGGTTAAAAAACGGGGAATGGCGGCCGGCGTAGACAAAACCTTCGGTCACGGCCGCAATCAGGTCGTCGCGGCTGCCGTAATCGGCGTAGTAGCCGCGTTTTTCGCCGGTAAGCATGGCATGGACGGCGTGGTGGAAATCGTCGTTCCAGACGCCGTCGAGGCCCATGCCGCCGGCGGCCTTTTCGGTAATGACGGCCGGATCGTTGAGGTGCGTCTCGGCCACGACGAAGACGCGCCGGCCGGCTCCGGCCGCCCAGGCCGCCACCCTGTCGGCCAGTTCGGCGGCCACGTGGACCGGGCTCTGATCGTAGATGGCGTGCACGGCGTCGAGGCGCAGGCCGTCGATATGATACTCCCGCAGCCAGTAGAGCGCGTTGCCGATGAAAAAGTCCCGCACCGGGCCGCTGCCCGGGCCGTCGAAGTTGACGGCCTCGCCCCAGGGCGTGTGGTAGCGGTCGGTGAAATAGGGTCCGAAATCGCGCAGGTAATTCCCCTCGGGCCCAAGGTGATTGTAGACGACGTCGAGAATAACGGCGATCCCGGCGGCGTGGCAGGCGTCGACGAGCCGGGCGAGTCCTTCCGGGCCGCCGTAGGCCGCGGCCGGGGCGTAGGGATAGACGCCGTCGTAACCCCAGTTGCGACCGCCGGGAAACTGGGCCACGGGCATGAGTTCCAGACAGGTGACGCCAAGCTCGCGCAGGTGCGGCAGGCGCGTGATCACCGCATCGAACGTCCCTTCCGGGGTGAAGGTGCCGACATGGATTTCGTAGGTGACGCGCGCCTGCGGCGCTGGCGCAGCGAACCCGGCGTCGGTCCAGGCGAAAGCGCCGGTATCGACCAGGGCCGAGGGGCCGTGGACATCGTCCGGCTGGTGGGGCGAGGCGGGATCGGCCCGACGGACCTCTCCATCAAGCTCGAAAAGGTAGCGTGTGCCCGAAACGAGGCCGGCCGTTTCGACCGTGAAGTAGCCGCCGGGGAGCGGCTCCATGGGGAAGGATTGCGCCGTATCGGGCAGGATCAGGGCAAGTCTTTTGCGTTTGGGCGCCCAGACGGTGAAGCGCCAGGAAGCGGAGCCGGTTTTTTGCGGGCCGACCGGCAACGACCCGGAGAAGATTCGCTGCATACATATTTGTATGCACCAATCTCAAGGAAGGGTCAAATCGGTACGACAACCAAACGCGCCAAGCGTCTTACGCCTTGGCGAAAAGCAGGCGCGCCAGATCGGGCAGGGTTTCGACCTTGTGTCCAAGCCCGGCGGCGTTCGGGCACAGGATGGGACCGTAGCCCAGGCGCTCGGCCTGCTTAAGCCGCGTGTCATGACCGGCCACGGGCCGGATACGGCCGGACAGGTCCACCTCGCCCCAGAAAACCGCCCCGGCCGGCAACGGCCGGTCGTAAAACGAGGACAGCACGGCGGCGGCGATGCCGAGATCCAGGCCCGGGTCGGGAATTTTGAGTCCGCCCCCGATCTTGGCGTACAGGTCCACCTGGCCGAGGTTCAGGCGCAGGCGCTTCTCCAAAACCGCCAGCAGCAGATGCAGCCGGCCGACGTCGAGCCCCAGCGCCGCCCGGCGGGGCATGGACAAAAAGGACTTGGCGGCGAGCGCCTGGACTTCCACGGCAAAGGGCCGGCGGCCTTCCACAGCCATGACCACGGCCGAGCCGGACACGGCCGGATCGCGGTCGCCCAGGAAAAACGTGGACGGATCGGGAACTTCCGAAAGCCCCCGCTCGCGCATCTCCATGACCAGCAGCTCGTCGGTGGGGCCGTAGCGGTTTTTGAGCACGCGCAGGATACGGAAAAGATGGCGGCGCTCGCCTTCGAGGTAGAGCACCGTGTCGACCATGTGCTCCAGGAGCTTGGGCCCGGCGATCTGGCCGTCCTTGGTCACGTGGCCGACGAGCATGAGGCAGGCCTGGCCGCGCTTGGCCGCCTCCACGCAGGATGACGCGACGCCGCGCACCTGGGAAACGGAACCGGGTGAGCCCTCCACGCCGGAAACATGCATGGTCTGGACGGAATCGACGATGACAAGATCCGGAGCCGGCGTCGCGCCGAGGATGTCCACGGCCGCGCCGGCATCGGTGGTGGCGGCGGCGAGGAGCCCCTCGTGCAGCACGCCCAGGCGTTCGGCCCGGGCCTTCAGCTGCGGCAGGGATTCCTCGCCCGAAACGTAGACCACGCGCCGGCCGGCGGCAGCGGCAAGGCCCGCGAGTTGCAGCAATAAAGTGGATTTGCCGATGCCCGGCTCGCCGCCGAGCAGCACGGCCCCGCCCGGGGTCAGCCCGCCGCCGAGCACCCGGTCCAGGCCGTCGATGCCGGTCGACGCGGGGGTGAAATCCTCGCCCGGGTGGCTGTCAAGCGGCACGGGCGTGGCGGACGGCGCGGCCAGAGCCCGGGAACCACCCGGACCGGCCACGCCTTCGACGAGGGTATTCCAGGCCCCGCAGCGGGGACACTGCCCCCGCCAGGTGGGGGACACCCCGCCGCAGGCCGAACAGGTGAAGATCTTCTTGGCCTTGGCCGCCATGCGCGTTGCCGCCGCTACTGGCGGGGCGGGTCCTTGGCGTCGATGACCTTGACGCCGAATTCCTTGACCGCTTCGGGCGGATCGAAAAAGACGATCATAAAAGGCGCTTCGCCGCCCGGGGCGATGTTGGTGTTGTTGGTGAGCACGCCGACCTGGGAAGCCAGGGCGTTTTTAAGCTCGTCGCGGGTCATGACCTGCAGCTGGAAAAGCGACACCGTGTTGCCGGCCAACTCCTGCTGGGAGGCCAGCGAATCGCCCTTCTCGTCGAACAGCGTGGCCTCGAGCTTGATCATTTCCTTGGGCGTCTTGAAATTGTTGACCGCCTTGCCCTCGATCACGAAAAGCTGCCCCGCCTTCTCGTTGGACACATAGTACTGGCGGACGTTTTGCAGCATGACGTCCTTGACCTTGGCCGTCTCCTCGGGCTTTTTCGCACCCTCGCCCTCGGCGGCAGCAGGCTTCTCCGTCGCGGCCTTCTCGGCCTTTTCGGCCGTCGCACCTTTTTCCGGCGTGGCCGGGGCCTCGGCCGCCGGCGGCGTCGCGCCCGGCTTGACGGACTTCGCCCCCGGCATCAGGTCCAGGAAATAGATGGCGGTCAGCGTGGCCGCGAGCACCAGCACGATGGCGCCAAGGATGATGCCGATGCGACGGCGTCGGTCTTTTGACACCGTGCTGCCGGGCAGTGGGATATCGGCCACGTCGTCGAGGCTGAATCCCGGCTTGACCGGGCCGGTGTCGAGATCTTCCTCGGCTGCCTCTTCCTCGGCCGGGGCTTCGTAGGACTCGGAATGAAAGAGATCGGGCGGCGCGTCGTCGGAAGCGGCCTGGTCGGCCCGGGCACCGGGCGCGGCGGCCTTCTCCGTCCCGGCAGCGGCGGCCGGTGTTTCGGCCATGTCGTCGGGAAAATCGAAATCCGACAGGTCCTCCGAAACAGGCGAAGCGGCCGGGGCCGGAGGATCGACATGGAACACCTGGCGGCATTTGCCGCAGCGCAGCTTGGCGCCGTCCGGACCAAGCCGGTCATCGGGCAGATTGAACTTGGACTGGCAATTCGGGCACTGTACTATCATGACGGTCTATCCCATGCCGGTTACGGTTTGGGTCACGCTATGCAATTATAAGGCCGCACGCTACCCGATCAACTCGTACACACCGCGCAGTCGGCGCAACCGTTCCCCGATGTCCATACCGTAGCCCACAAGATAGACAGGGGGCGCCGGAAAGCCCACAAAATCCGCAGTCACGTCCACCTCGCGGCGATAGGCCTTGTCCAAGAAGGTGCATATCTTGATGCTGGCCGGATTGCGCTGCGACAGGATGTCCAAGAGATAGGACAGGCTGCGGCCGGTGTCCACGATATCCTCCACCAGGAGGACATGTCGGCCGGCAATATCGCTTTGCAGGTCCATGAGAAACCGGAGCTGCCCGGGCGCGGTGTCCGCGCCGTAGCTGGCCACCCGGATGAAATCGAGCACCGGGCAGAAATCCAGGGCCCGCAGCAGATCGGCCATGAAGGGCAGCGCGCCCTTGAGCACGCCGACCATGACCACGTCCTTGCCGGCGTAGTGGGCCGACACCTCCCGACCAAGTTCGGCCACCCGCGCCGCAATGGCCGCTTCGCCGAACACCTCGCGCAATGTCTCCGCCATGTCTCTTTGAAATCGCCTTTTCCGTTTCGCGCCTACATTTCCATGATCAGCGCGTGTTCGTCGCACTCGGGAAATTTCGGGCAGTTGATGCAATCGGCCCAGACCTTTTGGGGCAGCTGCTCCTTCTCCGCCGGGGCGAACCCCAGGCGCTCGAAGAAATGCGGCCGATAGGTCAGGGTGAAAACCCTGTAAATGCCAAGCGTGACCGCGTCGGACAGGCAGGCCTCCACCAGCTTGCCGCCCCAGCCATGCTTCTGGATTTCCTCGTTCACGGCCAGGGAGCGTATCTCGGCGATATCCTCCCAGGTGATGGACAGGGCGCAACAGCCGAGGATGCCCGGGATGTCGTGGCCGGCCAGGACGAAGAAGTCGCGCAGATGGCTGTAAAGCTGATTGAACGAGCGCGGCAGCAGGAATTCCTTCTTGGCGCAGTGCATCAGCAGCGCGTGGATCTGCTTGACGTCCTGGATTCTCGCCTTGCGGATAAAAAAATTGCTCATGAACCGGTGTCTTTTTTAAGCAGGGTCTCTATGGACTGCCGCAGCATGTCGCCGGGCATGTACCCGGCATGGTTGACCGCCTGTTGCCCCTTGCCGTCGTAAATGAGCGTCTTGGGGATCATCTTGACCCCGAAGGTGGACAGCACGTCCGGGTCGGCCAGATGCACCGGGAAATTGAACGGCGTCTGCTTGACGAAGCGGAAATACTCCCCCTTGTCCTGGTCGAGAGAGATGCCGATAAAAACGACCTTGTCGGCCGGATAGTGCTTGCGGGCCTCGATGAAGTCCGGAATCTCCATCAGGCAGGGACGACACCAGGAGGCGAAAAAGTCCACCACCACGACCTTGCCCTGGGCGGCAACGACGGCGTCGAGCACGCCCTGCCCCTTGATCGGGCCGGCATCCTGGGCCAGCCCGCGCGATACCGTCGCAAGCAGCAAGGCCAGCATGAAAAAAACTATGCGTTTGCGCAAGGATAATCCTCCGAAATAACGACTCCGGCTCGGACGCGCGCGCCCGCCCCGTGCCAGATGCTTTTAGGATAAATGCACCTGGGGGGAAACCTTTCTTGAAGAAAGGTTCTCCCCCCAGGCCCCCTTTCCAAAGACTTTTAATAAAACTAGAGTGTTGGTGAAAAAAGCGCCCCTTTGAAAACTTGAGGAAGGGGAGAGCGCGAGAGGGGAGAACCCTTTCTTGAAAGGGTTTCCCCTCTCGCATTCTCTTCCTCTCCTCACACACTTACCCGCCGATGAGGGCCTTGGCCTGGCGCACGGCGTCCACGGCGTCCGCGGCGTGGGCGTCGGCGCCGATGGACTTGGCGAAGGCGGCGGTCACCACGGCCCCGCCGACCATGACCTTGGCCGTAAGCCCCCGCTCCCTGACCAGACGCACGGTGTCTTCCATGCGCACCATGGTGGTGGTCATAAGCGCCGAGAGACCGATGATGTCGGCCTTGCAGGCCTGGGCCTCGTCCACGATACGCGCGGCGGGCACGTCCTTGCCCAGGTCGATGACCTCGAAGCCGTGGTTTTTAAGCATCAGGCACACGATGTTCTTGCCGATGTCGTGAATGTCGCCCTCGACCGTGGCCATGACGATGCGGGCCTTCTCGGCTCCGGACGTTTCGGCCAAAAGCGGCTCGAGGCGGGTGAACCCGGCGCGCATGGTCTCGGCGGCGACGAGCAGTTGGGGCAGGAAGAATTCCTTGCGCTCATAGCGCTCGCCCACCTCCATGATCCCGGGGATGAGTTCCTCGCTCAAAATGGCGGCCGGGTCACGGCCCTCGGCCAGGGCGGCATCGATGAGCCCGTCGAGCTCGGCCCGGCGGCCCTTGATGACGGCCTGGCGCAGGGGGCTGCCGCCCTCCTCGTCTTTCGTCGCGGCCGCCGGAGCGGACCCGCCGCCGGGGGACGATTTCCAGCCGGCGTAACGCTCGATGAACCGGCCGGCCTGGGGATCGCGGGCCAGCAACACTTCGCAGGCCGCGCCGGTCTCCATGAGCCGGGCCACGTTGGGGTTGGCGATGGCGGCCGAAAGCCCGGCCCCCAGGCACATGGCGAAAAAGGCGGCGTTGACCAGCTCCCGGGCCGGCAGGCCGAAGGAAATGTTGGACAGGCCAAGGACCGTGGGCAGGCCCCAGGCGTCGCGGCAGTGACGGATGGTCTCCAGGCAGGCGAGGGCCGCCTCGGCCTTGGAGGAAACGGTGAGCGCCAGGGCGTCGACCAGGATCAGCCTTCTGGGGATGCGCAGGGACTCGGCCTGGGCAAGCAGTTCCTCGATGATGGCGAGGCGCTCGGCGGCCGTGACCGGCAGCTTGCGTCCTTTAAGCGGCAGCAGAATAAACGGCGCGCCGTGATCGCGGCAGAGGGGTCCCAAAAGCTCCATGCGGCCGGGCTCGCCGCTGATGGAATTGACGAGCGGCGTGGCCGGCGAGGCCCAAAGCGCGTTGGTCAGCGCCTCGGCGTTGTTGGAATCGAGGCACAGCGGCAGGCGCTGGCGCTTGGTCAGTTCCAGGGCCAGCCCGGGAAGCGTCCTGGTCTCGTCGACCATGGGCGCGCCCACGTTGACGTCGAGAATGGACGCGCCGGCGACCGCCTGCTCCTCGGCAAAGGCCAGGGCCTTGGCGTATTCCCCGGCCACGAGTTCGGCGGCCAGCTCCGCCTTGCCGGTGGGATTGATGCGCTCGCCGATGACGGCGCAGGGGCTTTTGCCGCCGAGGGTGACAGTCAGGGCCCGGGAGGTGACGGCCAGAACCGGCCGGTCCGGGGCCTCGGGCCGCGTCCAGGAGCGCCCGGAAAGCGCCTTGGCCAGGGCCGCGATGTGGGCCGGGGTGGTGCCGCAGCAGCCGGAGAGGGCCTTGGCCCCGAGATCGGCGAAGCGGGCCGTTTTCTCGGCGAATTCCTCCGGGCCCATGGGAAAGACGGTCTTGCCGTTTTCCAGACGCGGCATGCCGGCGTTGGGCTTGACGAAAAAGGGCGTGGACAGGCGCCGGGAATAGACTTCGCCCACAAGGCGCATGTCGTCCGGGCCGGCGCCGCAGTTGACGCCGATGAGGTCGACGCCCAGATTCTCCATGGCGTCGGCGAAGACTTCCGGCGCGGAACCGGTGAGGCTGGCCGCGCCCTCGTAGGTCATGCACACGGCCACGGGCAGGTCGCAGACCTCGCGGCAGGCCAGCACCAAGGCCTTGGCCTCGGCCACGTCGAAATGGGTCTCGCCGACGATCAGGTCGCAGCCGCCCGCAGCCAGACCGCGAATCTGCTCGGCAAAGACGGCCACGAGCTCGCGCAGCGTCACCTTGCCCAAGGGCGCGACAAACTGGCCCGTCGGGCCGACCGATCCGGCGACAAAGGCCGCGTCTCCGGCCGCCTGCCGGGCCAGACGCGCCATCTCCCGGTTCAGCGCGACCACGTCCGTGCCGGCGGGCAGCTTGAACCGGGAACCGCCGAAGGTGTTGGCGGTGATGACACGGGACCCGGCTTCGATGTATTCCCGGTGGGTGGCCACGATGGCCTCGGGATGGGCCAGTCCGAAAAGTTCCGGCGACTGCCCCGGAGCGAGTCCCCGTCCCTGCAGCAGCGTGCCCATGGCCCCGTCGAAAACGAGGAGGCCTGCATCCGTCAGCGCTTTTCTGAAATCACCCACGGCATCTCCTTGAAAGTCTTGTTCAACCGGCCGCGCGGCGGCAGGAAACGCGGCCGGTCTACTGAAAATCGTTGAAAAGGACAAATCAAAACTTTACAGTACAAGATAGGCATGCGAGACGGCGCTTCCAGGCGGGAGCGCCACGCCTTGTCCGCGGCCGACCGCGCGCCCGCCCGCACCATCTAACCCGGCCTTTATCCGATGGAACATCGAGACGATCAAGATATTTCGCCAGACGACGCCGACATCGACATCGACGACACGGAGCAGCAAGAGGCCCCGGATGACGCCGAAGAGAAGATCCTCGACGCCGAACCTGTTGACGATTTTCGGCTGCCTGCCCCCCGGGCCGGCTCTTCCGGTTCGCTTTCCACCCGCGACCCGCTCCAGCTCTATTTGCGCGAGATCGGCAAATTCCCGATGCTCAAGCCCGAGGAGGAGCAGGAGCTGGCCCGTCGCGTGCGCGACTCGGGCGACGAGAAGGCGGCCTTCCGCCTCATCTCCTCCCATCTGCGACTGGTGGTCAAAATCGCCATGGACTTTCAGCGCCGCTGGATGCAAAACGTGCTCGACCTCATCCAGGAAGGCAATGTCGGCCTTATGCGCGCGGTGACCAAGTTCGACCCCGACAAGGGCATCAAGTTCTCCTATTACGCCGCCTACTGGATCAAGGCCTATATCCTCAAATACATCATGGACAACTGGCGCATGGTGAAAATCGGGACCACCCAGGCCCAACGCAAGTTGTTCTACAATCTCAACAAGGAACGCCACCGGCTCCAGAACCTGGGGTTCGACCCGAGCAACTCCCAGCTCTCCGAGGCCCTAAACGTCACCGAGTCCGACATCGTGGAAATGGACCAACGCTTAAGCGGCAACGACCTGTCCCTCGACGTGTCGCTTGGCGAGGACTCCACGTCCACCCGCCTGGATTTTCTGCCGGCGCTCACCCCCGGCATCGAGGAGATTCTTGCCGGCGACGAAATATCGCACCAGCTCGAGAAACACATCCAGACCATCCGGCCCTCGCTCAATGAAAAGGAACTCGATCTGCTCGATAACCGCATCCTGTCCGACTCCCCGGTGACCTTACGGGAGATCGGGGCCAAATACGGCATCACCCGGGAGCGCGTGCGGCAAATCGAGGCCCGTCTCCTGGAAAAACTCAAGGAACACCTGTCCAAACGCATCGAGGACTTTTCCTCGGATTGGATACACAGGGAAGAATAGCGGCGCGGACCACCGCCGGCCGCAAGGCCGATGGCGGACGGTCCGTGAACGCCGCATCGGATGCCGGATATGCCTGACGAGACGAAACCCCGCTTTTCCAAGCGCCTGCCCGTATTCCTGGTGCTGGTGCTGTTGCCGTGCCTGCTGTCCAACTCCTGCGCTTCCAGCCGGCCGGCCCGGTCGGCCTATGCCGCCAAGAGCCTTTCGGCCAACGCGGACAGTGCCTACCGCTTCCTCGTCTACCAGGACCTCATGCGCCAGGGGAAAAAGGACGAGGCCATGGCGGAGCTGGAGGCGCTGGTCAAGAAATACCCCTCGCCGGAGCTGGCCGTGGAACTGGCCAATCTCCAGTGGGGACAAAACCAGCGCGAAAAGGCCACCGCCACCCTGGAAGCGGCCGCAGCCGCTTTTCCCGCCTCCCGACAGCTGACGCTCTACCTGGCCAACGCCTACCAGATGCGCCGCATGGGCGATAAGGCCGTGGCCACCCTCGGGAAATTCCTTGCGGCCCACCCCGCCGACGCCGCGGCCAGACGTGAACTGGCCTCGCTTTTGGAAGACGCGGGCAAGCACAAGGAAGCCTTGCAAGTCCTCTCGCGCATCCCCGAGGCTGATCGCGACGCCGCGACCTGCTACCTCATGGCCAAGGCCATGGCCGGGCTCGGGCAAAACGCCAAGGCCGTCGCCCTGCTGCGCCAGGCCGTGGACAAGGATCAGACGCTGCTGCCCGCCTGGCTCGACCTCGGCGGCCTGCTCGAGAACCAGGGCGACCTGACCGGAGCCGAGGACGCCTACCGCAAGATGCTGTCCCAGGACGCCGGTTCCCCGGAAGTCCAGGCCAGGCTCCTGCGGATACTGCTCAAGCGCAAAAAGCCGGATCAGGCCATGAAGCTTTTGCGCGACGAGACGCCGGACAAGCCGCATCTTCTGGACGCCATGTCGGCCTTTGTCGAGGCCGGCTATCCGAAGCAGGCCCGGCAGGCCCTGGACATGCTCGTGGCCGCCGATCCGGGGAGCCCGGACCTGCCGTTTTACAAGGCGATCCTGGCCTACGAAGGGGACAAGAATCCCAAGAAGGCCCTGGAAATCCTGGCCGAAGTCGCGCCGGACACCCCCAATTACGACAAGAGCCTGAGCTTTCGCATCCAGATCGCCACGGAGCTTGGCGACTACGCCAAGGCCGAGGGACTCGTGCGCGAGGCCAGGACCCGCTATCCCGACCGCAAGGAATTCATCGCCGTGGAGGCCGCCCTGCTCGACAAGCGCGGCGACACGGCCCAGGCGGCAACGGTGCTGGAAAAGGCCCTGGCCGCCTCCCCCGACGACCTGGACCTCTTGTACCGCTACGGCGTGGCGCTGGAAAAACTCAAGCGCCGCGACGAGGCCAAGGCCGTGATGGAAAAAATCGTGGCCAAGGACCCGGTCAATCCCGATGCCCTCAACTACCTTGGCTATTCCCTGGCCGAGGAGGGACGCGACCTGGACAAGGCCATCGACATGATCCGGCTGGCCCTGTCCAAGGAGCCGGACAACCCCTTCTTCCTGGATTCCCTGGCCTGGGCCCAATTCAAGCTCGGGCGCGCCGACGAAGCCCTGGCCACCATCCGCTCGGCCGCCGTGCCCAGGGTCAAGGACGCCATCGTCTGGGAGCATTACGGCGACATCGCCGCCGCGACCGGACACAAGGCCGAGGCGCAAAAGGCCTACCGCACCGCCCTGGAACTGGGCTCGGATAACCCCAAAGACGTCAAGAAGAAGCTCGGAGCCCTGTGATGCGACGCTTCCCCCTGCCGCCACGCATCCTTGTATGGATTTCCCTGGCCCTGCTCGCCACGGGCTGCGCCGCGCCACGTCCCGGCCAGCTGGGTTCGGGCGAGGCCAAGGCCGTGTATGCGGCCTTTGTGGCCAACCAGGCGAAGAACACCCCGGCGCCGGCCTTTTCCCTGGCCGGGTCCATGAGCTTTTCCAGGGGCTCCCGTTCCGGTCGCCTCAACTTCCGCTTTTACGGCAACTACGTCGACCCCGTGCGCCTGGACCTGACCACGCCCATCGGCGGGGCCTACGCCCATCTGCGCGAGGACGGCGCGGAATTTTCCGCCTTCGTGCCCGGCCGCGACACCCTCTATCGTCACGAAGGGACGCGGGAAGGCGCGACCCGGCTCGGCATGCCGCTGCCCTTTACCCTGCGCGAAATGGCCGCCCTGGTTTCGGGCCGATTCGGGGAGCTGGTCCCGGCCCGGTACGCTTCGGCCAAAAAGACCGCCGACGGCTACGAATACCACTTTTCCGGAGACCCGCGCCTTTCTTCGCTGACCCTTGACTTCGCGGGCAATCCGCGACATCTCACCGGGGTAGGCGTGGAACCCTGGCGCGTGGCCTTCGACAATGACGAAGCCGCGCCGGGTATGGCCGTGCCGGTGGCCCGCAAGCTGGTTCTGACCACGCCCGGCGGCACTTCTTTGATCCTTCGCGTCAAAAGCCTACAGGCGCGCCAGTCGCCCTATCCGGCCGCCGACCTGGAACTGCCCGTTCCGCCAAGCGCCGTAGTGCGCGGGCTCGACGACGCCTCAGGCCATTCGCCCCTGCCGGAATTGTGAGCGCCGCCCGCGCAACAATGCCCTGTCGCCAACCGCCAACCGCGGAGAAACCATGTCCAAAACCGTCTTCATCGGCTCCGATCATGCCGGCGTGATCCTCAAGGCCGCCCTGGTCGAGCATCTGCGCGCCGCCGGCCATGACGTGACCGACCTCGGCCCGTCCGACGCCAAAAGCGTCGACTACCCCGACTACGCCAAGGCCGTCTGCGCCAAGGTCCTCGAGACCCCGGGCTGCGCCGGCATCCTCGTCTGCGGCACGGGCATCGGCATGTCCATGGCCGCCAACCGCATGCCCGGCATCCGGGCCGCGCTTTGCGTCAACGAATACCTGGCCCGCATGACCCGGCTCCACAACGACGCCAACGTCCTGTGCCTGGGCGAGCGCGTCATCGGGACCGGCTTGGCCGCCTCCATCGCCGATGTCTTTCTCGCCACCGACTTCGAGGGCGGACGCCATCAGCGGCGCGTGGACCTCATCGAATCCTGCGGTCTGGCCGCCTCCCTGTAATGCCGCGGATATTTTAAATCATCACTCAGTCATGATTTGATTTTTCAACCCACAAGCCCCTCAGAGGATCCTGCCATGACCGCCAACGCATCCGCCATCGACATCAAAGCCGTGCGCGCCATCAAGGGCCTGATCATGGACGCCACCCGCAAGGCCTCCTCCGGCCACCCGGGCGGGGCCATGTCCTCGGCCGACATGGCGTATGTGCTGTTCAAGGACTACCTGCGCTTCGACCCGACCGATCCGAAATGGTTCAACCGCGACCGGTTCGTGCTCTCGGCCGGACACGAATCCATGCTGCAATATGCCCTGCTCTACCTGCGCGGCATTCTGACCCTGGACGACCTCATGCATTTCCGGCAGTTCGGCAGCAGGACCCCGGGCCATCCGGAGAATTTCGACACCCCCGGCGTGGAATGCACCACCGGGCCGCTCGGCCAGGGCTTTTCCATGTCCGTGGGCATGGCCGTGGCCGAGGAAATGCTGCGCCAACGCCTGGGCGAGGATATCGCCTCCCACTACACCTACGTGCTGTCCTCCGACGGCGACGTGCAGGCCCCGGTGTTCCAGGGCGCCGCCGCGTTGGCCGGCCTGTGGGGCCTGGGACGCCTCATCGTGCTGTTCGACAAAAACAGCGTCCAGCTGGCCAGCCCCACCAGCGTCTGCGACGACACCGACCACAAGAAGCTGTTCGAGGCCCTGGGCTGGCACGTCGTCGAAATAAACGGCCACGACCACGCCGCCATCCATCAGGCCCTGGACGCGGCCCGGGCCGAGACCCAAAAGCCGAGCATCATCATCGGGCACACCATCATCGCCAAGGGCTCCTTTTCCATGGAAGGCAAAAGCGCCGCCCACGGCGCGCCGTTTTCCGACAAGGAGATCGAGGAGACCAAAAAGCTCCTGGAACTGCCCCTGGACAAGACGTTTTACATGCCGGCCGACGTGGCCGATCATTTCCGCGTCCGCTTCCCCGAGCTGGAGACAGCCGCCAAGGACTGGAACAAGGCCCTGGAAGACCGCTTGAACAGCGATCCCGTCTTCGAGGACCTCTGGCGGCAGCTCAAGCGCGCGCCGGGCAACCGCGATCTGGCCTGGCCGGTGTTCGAGCCGAGCAAGGCCGTGGCCACCCGTTCCGCCTGGGGCGCCTGCCTGGGCGGGCTCATCGACCAGATGCCGCTTTTCGTCGGCGGCTCGGCCGACCTGGACCCCTCCAACCAGACCGAGAAGTTCCGCGACATCACCGGCATCTTCGGCAAGGCCAACCGCGCGGGTCGGGCGCTTTGCTTCGGCGTGCGCGAGTTTCCCATGACCGCCATCATAAACGGCATAAGCCTCCACGGCGGCCTGACCCCCTTTAGCGCCACGTTCCTCATCTTTTCCGACTACGCCCGAAATGCCCTGCGCATGGCGGCGCTCCAGCGTACGCCCGCCCTGCACGTCTACACCCACGATTCCTTCTACGTGGGCGAGGACGGCCCGACCCACGAACCCATCGAGCAGACCAGCTCGCTTCGGCTCATTCCCAACATGCTGGTCATGCGTCCGGCCGACGCCAACGAAACAGCGGCCTGCCTGGATACGGCCCTGTCCCAGACCAGCCGGCCGACCTGCCTGCTCCTGACGCGCCAGAACCTGCCCATCATCGACTCGGCCGCGTACCCGTCCCTGAAGGAAGGGGTGAAACGCGGCGGTTACGTGCTGGTCGAAGCGGCTTCGGCCAAGCCGGACATGATCCTCATGGCCTCGGGTTCGGAAGTCTCGCTGGCCATGGCCGCGGCCAAGCTGCTGCCGGAAATCTCCATCCGCATCGTCAGCATGCCCTGCATGGAACTCTTCAACGAGCAGCCCGAAGACTACAGGAACGCAGTGCTGCCGCCGGATGTGCCCTTCCGCTACGCCACCGAGGCCGGACGGCCCGAACTGTGGTGCCAGTACACCGGCCGCCTCGACCGCGTGCATGGCATCTCCCACTTCGGCGCCTCGTCCCCGGCCGGCAAGCTGGCCGAAGCCTACGGCTTTACCCCCGAACACCTCGCCGCCAAGATCAAAGCCGCCTACGCGGCGAAGTAAGAAGGGAAGAAGACAGGAAGATGCGAGAGAGGAAACCCTTTGAAAAGGGTTCTCCCCTCTCGCGCTCTCCCTTTCCTAAACTTCTTAACGGGGAAAATTTCCCAATAGGCTTTCCCGACAGGGCGTTTTGAAGAAGACGCCCTTTTTTCTTCCCATTTCTTTTCCCTCTTCATCTTCTCCATCTCGAAAGTTTAGACTTTCCACCTCGTTTCCAGTATCCCCCTTGAAAAGTTTTTGGGGGGGGAGGGGCGCGGGGAGGGGACCCTTTTTTTC